>JBPYDQ010000018.1:0-26498 GCA_051986135.1 Terriglobales bacterium
TAGCCGCCCTTGGCGGTCGTTCCGTACAGATCCGCGCCGGGGCAATAGTACAGACCAGTCTGTAAGTCCTCCCACACCTTGAGGTTGGGATCTCCCATGTATTCGGGCGTTGGTGGCGGAACCGCCAAACCCAAGCCGACCAGTACCTGTTCAAAAAGTGTGAGTTTCGGCGGTTTGGGCCTTGGCCTGCCCTTCCCGCTTGCCACCGCCGGAACTTCGGCGGTAGCCAGCGAGGCATTACTAGGCCAGAACGCCCAGATCAGAGTAGTCAGCAGTACCAGCGTGGCGAGAATGAGGCTCGCGTCTCCTGGGCGAGTCCAAAACAGCCGCAGCGGACGAGCCCACACCTTTTCCGGGCGGTAGAGGCTGAGCCCGTTTCGCGCCTCCGCCGCCGGGTTCGCGGGCGATAACTCGATTGCGTTATCTGTTTCTTCTCCGGGCACAGGATCATGGAGGGAAGTGCTGGCCTGGGAGTCCAGTTCCCGTTTCTTGTCGGGGATGTCGGTTTCCGAGACAAGGTCGGCGGGCAATTTTTCGATTGGCCGAGTTCGCTCTCTGGGAGGCTCTTTGCGAAACCAGGGCATGTCACCCTGTTCCCGACCGCTCAGGTGGCGTTCCCAGAGCACAGCCCATTTGCTCTCGAAAGCCGCGCCGGGATATCTCCCAGTGGTGCGCGACGCCCCGCAGACGCCGCAGGAGATTTCATTATCTAGGAAGGGGTGCCCACAAGCGCGGCACACTTCTGCCTCAGGTTTCGGCGACGAAGCTCTGGGTTCAACCGCTGGTATGGCGATCTTCTCGAATGCTGGCTCCAGCATTTCCAGAGCCTCGAGAACGCTGGCGCGTTCAGATTCGAGTTCTTGCTTTATCCCCTGTTCGGCTGCATCAGCCAAAACTTCCGAAGCGACGTCGGCCATCAATTCCGCGGGGCGGGTTTCACTCTCTCCGAATCCGCCAACTTGGGAGAAATACATCTCAATCGCGCCCGCCACTTGGCCGTTCTGATACAGAGGAACCGCCAGCAAAGACTGTGCGTCCAACTCGCGGCAACGTGCCGCATCCAGACGCGGATCAGTCAGCGCCAGCGGGCTCTGGAACGTAGTTCCGGTTCTCAAACATGACGATGCCAAGCTCGCTTGTTTAGCGACTTGTGACCGGACTATCGTGGCCCCGCTGCCGGTGCCCGCGCGGTAACGGAGGTTTTCGCCTTCGACAGTGGCGATGGCCACACCGGCGGCACCAGACACCGAACACAGACGCTTCGCGATCAGATCAAAAGCTTGATCCGAGTTGAGCGAACCAGATCGAATCTCATGTTGCGTCTCGACAATTTGCGAAATGACCTCGGCCAGGTCAGCTGGAGAGGCCTGGGCGCGAACACGGTCTTGGTGTTCCTGCATGACGTAGGCAGCCGCTAGCAGCCGTGTGAAGGACTCTTCATCCTGGGCTGGATGGCTGTTGGCAGCAGGAGGTTCGATCACAGAAACTCCGCAAAACGATGTATTGCGACCTCATTGTAGTGCAAGTTGCTCTCCAAAGCGCCACAATCGAGATGAGGCGACCGCACCGGTAAATTCCCGCCTGTGTCGGATTGCCCTAAGTCATTACTCTTTTAAACGTTTCAAGTTACTGAAGCACTTTCTGGGACAGCACTCATCGGGCCGCCGCTTTCCACCGGACCACTGGTCCGATCGATCAACCCGATGCGTTTCCGCGTCCATTCGAAGGCCGTCGACTTTCTGGGAGGCGGGAAAGACTTTGGCTTCGAGTTAGTGATTCGAGTCATCCTGCTCGAACAGCGAAAGCCCGCTGCTGTGGCAAGCAAAAGAGCAGTCGGTCGAACAGTTAGCCTGAAACGAACGCTGCGCCAAGGGAGCCGAGGGAAGGCGTTTGAGAAGACCAAGCTGTTCGGGCAGTCGTTGAGTCATCTAACTCGAGGACCACATCGCCCTGAATCGGTTGAGGGACCGAGCGTCATTGATCTTGCTGAATTCAACAGAATGCCGCAGACCTGACATTGCTGACCGAGGCGGGAAGGCCACATAAACCTGACCACCCTGGCATATAAGCATTTCAAACCCATTTCGCACCGAACCGGTCTGGCGAAAATTCGACCTGTCACGAGCGTGAGTCTCATGAGCATACGCGCGCGGAAAAAAACCAATTACGCTACCGGCGACAGTTCTGGTTTCACCGGAGCCCGTTCCTTCTCCTTGGTGAGATAGAAATGAACGGCCGGCGTGATAATCAGCGAGAGCACCATGGAAATTAAGATACCGCCAATGACCGCGATGGCCAGTGGTTGCAGCATCTGCGAACCCGCGCCAATAGCGAAGGCCAGCGGCAGCATGCCGGCAATGGTGGCCAGCGCCGTCATCACAATGGGACGCAGTCGACGGCGGCTGGCCTGCAACATCGCATCTTCACTCGACAAACCGGCAGAGCGGAACTTCTGATCGGCGTCCAGCAACAGAATGCCGTTCTTGGCCACGATGCCAACCACCATGATCATTCCCATGAAGGAAGAGATGTTGAAGGTTGTCTGCGTGACCAGAAGGGCGATAAACACACCCGAGGTGGAAAGCAGCGCAGACGCGAGAATCGCAAGGGGAGCAGCAAAGCTCCCGAATTCGAACAGCAGCACGATAAACACCAGAAGAATGGCCAAGGCAAAGACGAATATCAAATCGCGAAACGATTTCTGCTGTTCCTCGTAAGTGCCGCCGTAGACCACGCGAATGGAAGAGGGCAGATGCAGAGAGTTAACCGTTTTCTGAACATCGCTTATGCCACTGCCCAGGTCGCGGCCTTCCAGGCGGGCCGTTACCGCTACATCCCTCTGCAGGTTTTCGCGGCGAATCTCGGTCTGCCCGGGATTCTGAGTTATCGTGCCCAGCGATCCTAGAGTGGCCGTCTTGCCGGTTGCACTGGTCAGCAACGTGTTCTTCATGGCCTCGAGAGAGGAACGATAGTTAGCCGGGAAGCGCACCCGCAGGGTGTAGGCACGATCATTGGAGACAATGGGTGTGGTAGCGGGCTCACCTTCCAAAATGGCAGAGGCGTCGGTTGCGACTTCCTCGGGTCGGAACCCCGCACGCGCCGCCACCACCGGATCGATCTGGAATGTCACAGCCGGGCCGCTGATGGTGTTATCAATTCCATTTAAGACATCGACCACTCCCGGGACCTTGCCGATGGCATCCCCCACCTTTGGCGCCCACTCGTTCAGCAAAGCTGCGTCGGGAGAAAATAACTTGATCTGGATCGGCTCCGGCGCGTTGGTCAGGTCACCAATCATGTCTTGCAGGGTTTGGACAAACTCCACGTCGATCGCGGGTTCCTCGGTCTTGATCTTGGCGCGAACTTCATCGATGACTTCTTCGACCCCGCGGTCGCGATCATCTTTCAACTTAACCGAAACGTCGCCGGTGTTGGCCTCGGTGACAGCGGCCAGACCAAGTTGCAGCCCGGTGCGGCGCGACGTGCTCTCGACCTCGGGAACTTTGCGCAGTATCTGTTCGATATGCGTGACCACGCGATCGGTCTCTGCCAGCGAACTGCCCGCCGGCATGATGTAGTCAATAATGAAGCCGCCTTCGTCCATCTCCGGCAGCAAGTCGGAGCCGGAGAAGCGGTAGCACACATACCCCGTTACGATGAGCATGGCGCTAAACCCGGCCAGCCACAGCGGGCGTTTTAAGGCGCGGCGCAACCAGCGTTCCTGAAAATTCACGATGCGCAGGAAAAAGCCGCTCAGCGACGCATCTTCCACCGCCAGCAAGCGCTGGATGGACTCTTCCTCCGATACCGGCCCTCTCGACGGCACCCGCAGCTTGGGCTCTGACTTGATGAAGTACTGACTCAGATTGGGCGTCCAGGTCAGCGCCAGCGCCAGCGAAGTCAGCAGAGAGACCGCCATGGTTACCGCCAGCGCGCGGAAGAAGGTTCCCGTCACTCCGGTAATCGATATCAACGGTAGAAAGACCACGATCGGTGTGATGGTGGATCCGACGAGCGGAACCGTGATTTCGTCGAGTGCACTGTGGATTGCCTGGAGGCGAGACTGGCCCGCATCGCGATGAAGCACAATATTCTCAACCACTACGATGGCATCATCGATGACCAGCCCGACGGCTGCCGCCAAGCCGCCCAGAGTCATCAGGTTGAAGCTCTGGTTCAGTAGCTTAAGCGCGATGAACGTGACCGCAATGGTGACCGGGATGACCAGTCCGGCGACGATCGATGTCCCCCAGTCCCGCAAGAACAGGACCAGAATGATGGATGCCAGGATCAGCCCGATCAGAATGGCATCGCGCACGCTCTTGATCGAGGAGGAGACGATTTCTGACTGATCATAAAACGGCTTGATTTCGATTCCAGGGGGGAGTGTCTTGCGTATCTCGTCAATCTCATTGTGGACTTCTTCGGCCACCTGGACGGTGTTGCTGTCGGGTTGCCGATTTATATTGAGCAGCACTCCCGGCTTTCCATTGGCGTGGACAATCGTATAGAGCGGCCGCACGCCGGGTTCGACGCTGGCCAGATCGCCCACGCGAACCGGAATTCCTGCGGGAGTCGTCTTCACTACCACGGCGCCGATCTGTCGCGGATCCCTCACCTGCCCGCTCACCAGACCGAGGACCAGCTGGTGGTTCTCCTGCAACAGCCCCGGCGAATCGATCAGATTGGTTTTCTGGACGGCGTCGAGAATGTCCGTGACTGTGACGTTCGCCGCCAGCAGCTTCGTGGGATCCGGAATGATGTGAAATTCCGGCTCCTGCCCGCCCTGCACAATGACCGTGGATACTCCATCCAATCGATTCAACCGCGGCTTCAACTCGTAAGTCGCCATCTCCCACAACTTGGTCTGGGGCACGTTATTCGAGGTAAGGCTGTACCCCATGATGGGAAAGCTGGCGAAAGTCATGCGATGGGCTTCAATCTTCGCCGTCGAAGGAAGTTCTGGCTGCACCCTGGAAATCGCTGCATTCACATACTGCAGCGTCTGGAACATGTCTACTTTCCAGTCGAAAAACAGGTCTACTTCCGCCGAGCCGCGGCTGGTGATCGACCACACTTTTTGCAGCCCGGGAACGCTGTTGACCGCCTCTTCGACTGGCCGCGTGATGGTCACCATCATTTGGTCAATGGGCATCACACCGTTGTCCACGCCGATCAGAATGCGGGGGAAATTAGTCTCGGGGAAAACCGAAATGGGAACCGTGAACGCCAGGTACACGCCCAAGATTCCCAGCGTGATGATCAGAAAAATGACGGAGCGAGAATGGGCGGAGAACCAGTAGGACGATTTTTCGCCATTGCCGGAGTGGTCACTTCTCATCGTCGTCCTTCCCTCCCGACTTTTCACCGGATGGATTGGCGGCTTCTTTTTCCGGTTCTTTGGCCGTCTCGATCTTTATTTTAGTGTTGTCCGGCAGGCCATAGGCGCCGGCCGTGATCACCTTATCGCCGGCCTTGATGCCCTCCGTGATCTCGACATCCTGATTCTGCTTGATGCCGACTTTCACCACGGCTTGGTGAGCCTTGCCGTCAGCGCCTGCCAGCATGACGAAGTTGCCCCCGTCGGGGTTGGTTTGCACCGCTATGGCAGGCACGACTAAAGCCTCGGGCACGGTTCCTGAGGTGATCATAAGGTGCACGCTGCTGCCCGGCTTCATCTGCCGATTAGGATTCTTCGCCTGTACCCAGATCTCGACCGTGGTGCTGTTGGGATCGAGCGCTGGGCTGACCACCGTCACTTTGCCGTCTACCGGTTTATCTACGTCGGCCGAGCTGATCGTGGCCTTGTCGCCAACCTTCACCAGTGCCGCCTGCTCTTGCGGAATGTGTGCGCGAGCGATCACCTGGGAAAGATCCATTACCGTAATCAGCGGTGTGCCGGCGGCTGCCATTTCCCCGGGATAGAGCGGGCGGTCCGTGACCCAGCCATCAATCGGACTGTGAATCTCGGAATAGCTCAGTTGGGCTGTGGCCCCCAGGTATTTTCCCTTTGCCGACTCCAGCTGGCCGGCGGCGGATTTCAGCTCCTGCTGCTTGCCAATGGCCAGTAGCGCTTTAAGGTGCTGGTCGGAGATTTGGTACTGAGTCTGGGCTTGTATGAGATTCACGCCCGCCTGATCGAAATCTTTGCGAGGGAGAGCGCCCTGGGCGTACAGCTCCTTACGGCTGTTATAAACCTTCTGCTCGGCGTCGTATGATTGCTTGGCGACATCAGCATCGAAAGTAGCTTTCTTGATTTCTTCCGGAAGGCTCGCGCCAGTGGTGGTCTCATAAGCCGCCTGCGCCTGGTCGTAGGCACCCTTGGTGTCCTGGGTCGCGGCGGCCAGATCTTTGTTCTCCAGCCCCGCCAGCAGTTCCCCTTGATGCACCCGGCTGCCGCGATTGACATAGAACTTCGCGACCGGCGCGCTGATCTTGGGAACGATAGCTGCCTGCTGCAGCGGGAACAGAATCGCGTCGGTCGAAATCGTGCGCTGGAGGCTGGTCTGTTCGACGGCGGCTACTTGAACCGCGACCTCGGGCTCCTCGGTTTTTTCCTTCGAGCAACCGAGCGCGGCCAGCAGGGTTCCGATGATTAGGGCGAAAATCAGTTTTGTCGGTTTCATGGTTTAAAGCGTACCCGTTAAAGTTTGCAAGTTCGCTTGCGCAGTACGGAAGCGCAGCTGCCCGTCATCATAGGCGTTGCGTGTCAAGGTCAACGTATTCTGTGCGTCGACAACCTCCAGTACCGTGGACTCGCCTGCCTGATAGCGCATGTTGATCAGACGTAAGCTCTCGGCGGCCAGGGCCGCCGACTGGGCCAAAGTTTCCAATTGCGCATGCGCGACCTCCAGTTCGTCATAGAAGGAACGCAGTTCGGCCAACAACTGGCGTTGCGCAAAGCTCAATTCCACTTGCGCCTGCTTGCGCTGCAAGTTGGCTTGCCTCACCCTGCTCAAGCCCGCCCCCCAGTTCCAGACTGGCAAGTTTAGCGTAGCCGCCCCCGAGTAACCTAGGTTCCGAGGGTTGCGGCCGAGGGTTGGATCGAACCGACCATAGGTGGCAAACTGGTTGGCGTCAATCCCGTAAAAAAATTCGAGGCTAACCGACGGCAGCATGTCCCACCGCGTGGACACGACTTCCTGATCCGCCGCTCGGAGAGTGAAGAGAGCAGCGCGCAGGTCCGGGTTGTTGCGCGTGCCCTCTGCCTCTACCTCTTGAAAGGTCGGGAGCGGCGCCGGCTGGCCCAGGTCATCCACCACCGCGAAGTTCTCGTTGAAATCAGGGAACAGCAAGATTGCCAGTTCCAGGCGGCTGCGGTTCATCTCCAGTTGAGCCTGCTCGAGATCTCTCTTTTGCCCCTGGTATTGAATCTGCGCCTTGACTACGTCGGAGTGTGCCACCTCCCCACCCTTCTCCAGTTTTTGCGTGATATTGAAGAAGCGCTCAGCTTCGGCGAAAGCCTGCTGTTCGGTGGCATATTTCCGTTGCGCCACCAAATAGCCGTAATAAGCCTCGACCACCGTAACTACCAGACCGCGGGACGCAATCTCCTGTTTCGCCCGCGCCGCCGCTTCCAGCGCCTCCGTTCGCCGATAATCGGCTACCAGCGCCCCCGAGATTGCCTGGGAAAACACGCCTTGGGCAATGTATTCGTGTACACCATTGTTGGCGATGAATTTGGGAGTGGTGGGGGGTGCCGCAACTCCGGTGGGTATGCCCTGGCCCTGGGTGTAGATGTACGCCGTCGTGTAATTGACGTTGGGGAGCGTGGCTGCGCGGGCTTGCACTTTGTCTCCGTGCGCCAAACCCAGGGCGGTCACTGCCGCCTGGAATTGCGGGCTGTTCGCTTTGGCGCGTTGCAGGGCATCTTGCAGAGTCAAAGTGAGCGGTGCGTTGGAAGGTGCTCCTGGCGTCGTTTGCGGCGTGGCGCTGGAGACGGAAATATCCGCGCGGGTCTGTGCGGATACGGTCACAGTCGAACTCAGCACCGCAGCGGCAATAAGCCATCTCGAAGTTCGCATTCCGATGTCGCTCCCCATCCTTTAGGTCACATATTTTGCCCAGGAGTACATTAAAGCAACCTGAAAAGAAAATGGCATTTAGTTCAGATTTAGGGGTAGATCCACGATCATGCGTGTGCCCCGGCCGACACCACTTTCCGGGGTGATCGAGCCGCCGTAGGCTTCCACCAAGGCCTTGGCAATGGCCAAGCCCAGGCCGAATCCACCGGTTTCGCGCCGGCGAGAGGAGTCGCCGCGGTGAAAGCGCTCAAAGATCAAGGGTAGCTCCTCTGCCGGGATGCCCGGACCTTGGTCCTCGACCACGACACGCGCTCGGTGGTCGCCACGACCCACCTGAACATTCACCGTGGCTCCGTGCGGGCTGTAGCGCACGGCGTTTTCGAGCAGGTTGATCCATACCAGTTGGAGGTCCTCGGGATCGGCGCGGCAGATGATGCCGTCCTCGGCATTCAACTTGATCTCGGTGTCGCGCGCATGCGCCAGGCCACGCAGCCCCTCGATGGCGTCCTCGCACGTGCTCACTACGTCGACCGGGTCCAAGTTTCGCTTCAGCGTGCCGTAAGCCCACTGCTCGGCGCGCGCCAGCCGCAGCATGCCCTGCAGCAACTTTTCCAGACGCTCGACGTCCTCCAACGACTGCGTTAGTCCTGCCTGATATTCGGCCGAGGTCCGCGGTTTCTGCAGCAGGGATTGCACAGTTGATTTGAGGATGGCAACGGGCGTTTTCAGTTCGTGCGCCGCATTCCCCAGGAACTGCCGCTGCTGTTCGAAAGACTGGTGCAGACGCTGCAGCATGGTTTCCATGGCCTCTGCCAGGGGGCGCAGTTCCGCAACCAGTTCAGCTTCGCGCGGAGGCTGGAAATCCCAGTGCTGAGCCGAGACCTGCGTCGCCTCCGCTGCCAGGTCTTGCAGCGGCGATAGCCCGCGGCGGATGCCCCACAATGCCAGCAGGACGGTGATCCCCAGAAATATGAGGCTGGCCAGGGCGATGTATATGCCAGCTCGCCAGACCTGCAGGTTCATTTCCACCTGCGGCATTGCATAAATCACCGTTAGTGTCGAAGGCAGATTCGATACCACTTCTTCCCGGTCGAGAATGGGCACCTTGTCCAGACGCAGCACCCGGTAGGGAACCCGGGCCAGCTTGATTTTTCGATATGGCTTGCCGGGCGAGACATCCAGGCCCTGCGGCCAGTGAGGCGAGTGTGCTACGACCCCGATACCCTCGGCCGTGATGACGAACAGGTCACCTGTGGCGAGATCTTTTCGAGGTACAAGGCTCGATTCGAATATGAGGGGTTGGTGCGGTTCTTCCGGGTATCTGACCAGCGCTGCCACACCCATGGCGCGGGCATGCAAATTAGCGTCCAGCGCAGATTGCAGGCGCTGGTGCGTGTAGTACACTCCGGTGAACACCAATCCGGCGGCCAGCAGTGCCTGGGTAAGCACCATGGTTAGAATTAGCCGCCGACGAATGGAACTGGTGGGCATGCTTTACTGTTCGAGTACATATCCCTGGCCGCGGTAGGTGTGAATCAGCGGTGCCCCCGAACCTTTATTCAACTTCCTCCGCAACCCGGAGATGTAAACTTCGATCACGTTGCTGAATTTTTCCCAATTGTAATCGTAAAGATGCTCGAGTAGTTCTGTCTTCGAAACTACGGCGCGGGGACGATGGGCCATGTATTCCAAGACGCGGTACTCCATAGCAGTCAGTATGATCGATCTTTGGCTCCGTCGCACCGTGCGGTCCACGGTGTTGATCTCCAAATCGCCAACCGTGAGCACCGGCGAGGCCTGTCCCTTTCCGCGGCGAATCAGAGCTTTGACCCGGGCGAGCAGTTCGCCCAAATCAAACGGCTTGGTCAAATAATCGTCAGCGCCGGAATTGAGCAGCGACACCACCGATTCCTTCTCATCGCGGGCAGTCAATACCATCACCGGGGTATGCCGTTTAGCGGCACGAAGCCTTTTTAGTACCAGCGAGCCATTCAGCCGGGGCAGCATCAAGTCGAGCAGGATGGCATCGTAGGGATTCGATTCGGCCATGAACAGTCCATCCTCGCCGTCGGCGGCAAGGTCAACCGCGTACCCGGCACTCTCGCGAAGACTCCGCGCAATGTTTGCAGCCAACCGAGCTTCATCTTCTATGATGAGTATGCGCATCTAAGCCCCGTTTCCTGCCGCCTGAATCAAAGTATCCGGCGATACCTGAATCCAGACTTAACCTGCCACTCGCCCAATCCATTATGGGCCAAACATTCCCGCTATGGATCGCCTGTCATCGATCCCGATACGCGATCGCGGGTAGGTGCTCGCATGGGCCGAGGTGCAGAGTTCCCACTCCGCAGGCGGAACTTTGGCGAAATGCTTGCCCGTGGCCAAAATGCGATTCGAAATCACGAAACGTTGCAGAAGCCAATGCCGCCATGAACTGGTTAAGTGAAATTAGAATGACTCGGCGTGATCGGCAAGTGCTGGATTACTCCGTATACGGGTGCAGCCGTCGAAGAGATCGCCAAAGAGCCGACCTGGTCTGGCGCTGTATATGGCTAGCTGATGGAGAGCTGTCGTCTCGATTACGCCCCACAAGCACACGGGTTCAGCCCTGCCTAGAGCCGGCGCGACGTGACTCGGATCTGTCAACTGGTGACGAGGGCAAGAACTCATCCCAGGGTACCCGAGGTCAGAATCGCAGAAGTGCACAATGAGATCTTCAGGCAAAGTCCCCGACTCGACGGTCTCGACCGGAATCATCATTTCCACAAGCAGCGACCTCTACTAACATCGCCGGCCTTGCTCCACACCGCAGGTCCGCAATTAGTATTTAACTGGACTGAGTTGGAGCGCTTGCGGCGGACATGGTGACCGTGGGCAACGCGTAATTTGATTTAGCTTCTCGACTAGTGGATCGGGCTGCAGGGTAGGTCTCAAATACAGCTAGCCGGCATCACATTTTGAATTCTGATTAGGAGTGCCGGCCTCGCCGACCCACCGTAAGCTGAAACCCACCTGCTTAGGTTGTTGTCGCCCAGCCATCGAGGCGACCGACTTTCCTAAAACCTCGCGACCGGAAACGGAGTACGGCCCGCTGCTCCAGGTTACTTGGCCGTGAAACAATTCCCAAGCTATCGAAGGAGCAATGGCCCGCCGTCGCTGCGGAAAAACTCTGCAAATCCTTGCATTTATAGTGAGGGCAGCAAACCCTTTCGCGCGTATTTCTGCGGCAGATAACGGGCTTGGGCCGGCTTTACTGGGAACTCAAATTGCTCTTCGTTATTGATTACCCAGTTTTAAAACGTATTGCGGCACCAGGCTGGTAGTTATGGCTTACAAAGAGACGTTTTGGATGGCTTGTGATTCGACCGAGCAGATGCGCGCTGAGTACGGACCCTTTCACACCCGCACCGAGGCGGAGAGGGAAGCCCGCAAGCTGGGCTTTGATTATCTGCTCCGCTACGAGCACCTCTTCGATGAGCGCAACGAAATTCAGGAAGTCCGCTCCATCTTTATAGAGTTCGAAGAGCCAGTTCGCCCGCAACGTCTGCCAATCAAACTGCACACACGCTGCGCCACCTGCGGCGAAGCGGCTACCCACGACGAAAGTTGGCAGGCCGAGGTCTGGGCCGACATCCACGAATTCGAGCATTCCCGCCACTTCGTCCGCCTGTTCGAGCAGGTCCGCAGCAAGCTGAAGGAAATCGCCAAGTGGCGCGAGACGGCCTGAGCGCGGGATCCGGCCGTCTCATTCCGAATATCTAGAACGTTGTCTGCCCCGGAAGGAACATTCGCTGATAGCGCGGTGATTGAGCGCCGCGGAACCGCTTGTTGCAAGGCCAAGTCGAGCGCGACGGCTGCGATTCTGACCTCAGCCAATGCTCAGCCTCGCCCTAACCGCCTAACGATCCCACAATAAATCTCCACCGCTTCTGCCAAAGCCTGCTTCTCCACGTACTCACCTTCGGTGTGCGCGACCTGGATCGATCCCGGCCCGATCAGCAGCGGTTCGCCCCAGGCGCTTAGCGCGGGGATGTCCGTGGTAAACGCCGCAATCATAGTGGGCAATCCGTCCACTTTGCGCAGACGCTGGAACGGAATCTCCAGGGTAAACTCGACCTGCGCCAGGTTGCCAACCGCGGCGGTGATTCGCCGCCGCAGCTCCTCGGTCGGCCCAATCAGCCGATACAGCAACTGCGCTTTGGCGTGGTCCGGAATCATGTTGGGCGCGCGTCCGCCCTCGATGACCCCGACATTCAGGGTGCAGGGCCCGACTTCGGGATCACTGGGTAGATCCATCGCGCGTAGCCGGTTCAGTGCTTCGAGCAGCTTGTCGATCGCCGACTCGCCCAGTTCCGGATACGCCGAATGCGCCATTCGTCCGCTCGTGATCACTTCTGCCCGCAACGCTCCTTTGGAGGCGATTGCGATTCGGTTCTCCGTGGGCTCGCCGTTGATCAGGTACTTTGATCCCCGCGGCTGCCGGTCTGCGGTCTTGGCGCCCAGACTGTCGCGTTCCTCGCCGACCAGGAAAAGCAGGCCAACGTGAATGCCCTCCGCGCGCAATCGCTCCGCTGCCGCAACCTGCGTCGCAATGATCCCCTTGGCATCGCACGATCCGCGCCCGTAAATGCGAGTCCCGTCTTCGGAAGAGGGAATGAACGGCGGAACCGTGTCCGTGTGTGTGGACAAAACCACCGCTGGTCCCGAGCGCCTGTGCGCCGATTCGGGCCACTTCGCCCAGACGTTGTTCCGGTCCGCCTCAACCGGTACCTTCTCGGCGTCGTAACCCAAGACTCGCAGCTGATCGTAAAGAAAGTTGCCGATCGCCCCTTCGTTCCCGGAGATCGACTCGATATCCACCAGCCGCCGCGTGAATTCGACCACGTCCATGCCCGAGAGGATAACAGGTGTAATCTGTTCTTTGTGCTCGGCTCGAACTCCGCGATCAAATCGTTTTTTCTCTACGGCCCTGCCGGACGCCTCGAAGCCCTCCTTAACCTTGGCGCTGACAGCGCGTCACATGCCGCCCTGGTTTGCCATCCACATCCCGTTTACGGCGGTACGCTGCATAACAAGGTTGTGTTCCACGCCATGAAAGCGCTGAACAGCTGCGGATTCCCGGTGCTGCGCTTTAATTTTCGAGGCGCCGGCCTGAGTGAGGGCGAGCACGCCTACGGCGAAGGCGAACTCGACGACGTGCGCGTGGCCCTGGATTGGCTCGAGCGCGAGTATCGCCTGCCCATCGTCTTTGCCGGATTCTCTTTCGGAGCCGCCGTCGGACTGCGCGTCGCCTGTCCCGACCAGCGTGTCCGCGCCCTGATTGGCCTGGGAACGCCGGTCGCGCCCATCGACGACCGCCACTACGACTTCCGTTTTCTCGCAACCTGTACAAAACCCAAGTTGTTCGTCAGCGGCTCCCGCGACCAGTTTGCGCCGAAGGCTCAGCTCGAGCAGATGATCGCCACTGTGCCCGGCCCGAAGAAACTGGTCTTCATCGAATCCGCCGACCACTTCTTCGCAGGCCGCCTGCGTGAGCTGCGCGAGACGATGGAAAGTTGGGTGAAAGAGCTACTAGCCGCTAGCGCTAGCCCCTAGCAACCAACGCTTCGGGTCACTCTACCCGGCCCGCCTCCCTCCTTCGGGAGGTAGGGCCAGTCGAAGGACCTGCTCCCGCTTCCGGTTACCAGTCGAAACTCTTCGAAAATCGCGAGGGCCGGGGAGCCGCCCTCAGGAGGAAAAATTTGTAGTTAGCATACTCGTGCAGCTCCCGATTCCACATAAGGCCAAGACTCAAGCCCCTCATTGGTATTCTTGTGTTTTCAGAAACCATGACGCCCGGGTTAGGTAATCCCACTCACGGGCCAGGGATTGGAATTTTCTCGAGTCATCAATCGTGCCTGTCGTCGGCAGTGGTTGACTTCTGCACCTTCCCGCTCCAAGATTGCGGCAATCCACAGGAGGCAATATGCGCCGAGAACGCGTGTTGAAGGTAGTGTTGATGTTGGTGGGATTGTTCTTCGTGGCTGGTACTTATCCCATCGTCATGTATCTATGGCAGCCAGGGAACGAGCCGCCAGGCGACACCATGATGCTTAGCCTCTATGTCACGCTGGGGATTTTCCTGCTGCTGGCGGTGCAGAACCCGTCGGCACACCGCAGCCTCATCGCCTACGCCGGCTGGGCGAATGTCGCTCATGGCGCAGTCATGGCGGTCATGACGGTCCGCATCCCGAAGGGTCACGAAGGATTTTTGGGTGCCGCGTTTCTAGCTGTTTCGATCGGCGTAGTCCTGATCGCGTTGGCTCCGGCCAAGCTGCCGGGTGAGCCAAGTCGCTACCCCTCGCGAACCGCCAAGGATGCGTCACCAGCGTAGGCTGGCGGTCGGCGAGAATGCCGAATTATGAGATAAAAAAGCCCGAGGCCGCGACGTAAGGCGTGGTCAGATCTCTGTGGAAGTCGTGCAAGATTTCGAACATCGTGCAAAATGTTTTCAGCTTGACACGGTCGAGCAGCATTCGTTTCGTTCCCAATCAAACCTTGGTCGCGGCGTTCTTCCCCTCCCGAACTATTTCTTCGGGCCGCATCTCAAGTCGACCGCCTCACTTGAGCAAGGGGTTTGGAGGTTTGCCTCCGGGGATCTGGGGTGTTGGGGGTCGTGCTCACCTGCTGGGATGATAGGGAATTCAGTGGTCCTCAGTGTGGTCCATTCAGTCACTGGTGTTGATATTCCGCGGCGGACAGGAAGTCACCACGGAGGTTATTCGGAGGTTGCAGAGGCGCAGGGCAGAGGCGCCGCCATGCCATCAGGCGTAGAGAGAGGTTGCTGGCAAAGGTTCTCGCCGACGTCGGCGGTACCCGGGGGAAAGCGTGCTCGTCCCGCCTTGCCTAGCGGTGACAGCAGGCGGAGTGGATGCCCAACGCCGGTACAATGATCGCGAACCAATGGAACCTCTCGTGTTGCGACTCGCGCTCGATATCGTCTTGCTGGGATCGCTGCTCGGCTCAGGTCCGGCGATGGTAGTGCGCCAAGAGCTGTTTGCCCCCAGCACAAACGGTATTCGGATTCATGTTCGTGAGGTGCGTGCCAATCGGCGAGGGACATGCGATCCGATCCTCCTCGTGCATGGGGCGCGCGTGCCTGGGGTAGCGTCATTCGACTTGCCAGTGGCCGGCGGGTCGTTGGCGGCGGACCTCGTTGAAAAAGGGTTTTGCGTATACATCCTCGATATACGCGGCTACGGCCAGTCCTCCCGTCCGATGGAGATGGAAGAGCCGGCGCAAGCACATCCGCCGCTGGTGCGGTCAGTCGAGGCTGTCGAGGACATCGATGCGGCCACGGATTTGATCCGCAAGCGGGATGCCAGCGCTTTGAAAACTCCACCATCTCCACCCCGAGTATCGCTGCTGGGTTGGGCTACGGGCGGGCAGTGGGCTGGGTACTACGCCACTTTGCATTCGGACAAGTTAAGCGACCTGATTCTGTTGAACGCGCTCTATGGAGCGGATGCGCCGCATGCGATGCTGGGGCACGGCTCGGATATGGAAGACCCGGCGCATCCGGGACAACTCAACCCAAAGATAGGCGCTTATCGATGTAATGCGGCCGACTCGCTTCTCGGCGTGTGGAATCGAAGCATTCCGGTCGAGCACAAAGAGACGTGGCGTGACCCGGCAGTGGCGGACGCATACGTTCGTGAGGCTCTGGCCAGCGATCCGGAGGCGATCACGCGTAAGCCGCCGTGCTTTCGGTCTCCTAACGGTGCCCTCGAGGACAGCTTCTATCTGGCTACCGGACGGCAGCTTTGGGATGCGTCGTTCATTTATGTGCCGACGCTGGTCGTGGTATCCGAGAGGGATTTCTGGGCACGTCCGGCGGACCGCGAGAAGCTGGGGCAGGATCTGGTGCATGCAGGCAGGGTGAAGCTGGTGGTGATTCCGAACGCAACACACTTTGTGCACCTGGACCGGCCCGAGCGGGGCAGGCGATTGCTGCTGGATGAGATAGTCGGGTTCGTTCGGGGAGCACGCTGATCAGCAGCACCGGATCCGGGTAGCTCTGACAGGGTTGCGCGAGTCAACGCATGGAGTAAACAGCGTGTGAGTTGGCGACACGGTGTATCGGAGCAATCGGGAGGGACCTCGAACAAGGTTTTATCTACCTCTTCTCTGAAAATCCATTAACTCGGCTCTGGTCCACGGCCACATTTTTCCGAGGACTCGTGGCTCGTTGTCTCCTCAGTGGCAAAGACCCGGGGTTCGAGTGCCCCCCGTGCAAATTAGTTGATCCAGAAGATGTTCAGGCCGCGGCCGATGAATGAACCGCCCAAGAGGCCTGCATTGGAAGGTCTGTCAGCCCGACAAGCTGTGCCGGCGGCTCGATGTACCACCGATCTATCGGATCTATCGTGAGACCCCGGCTGAGCGTGGCTGGGTTCAGAGGAGAAGCGGCAAATTGCGTAAGAGCTTCGTCTCGGAAGCGGCGTTCTTTCGCGATCAGAAGATGTCCGCCAAAAGCTGATCTGTCCGGAACGATCAGTCTCCTGACTGATGCGCTGAGGTCTCGGGCGCAGGCTTGGGAGTGGGGAGGGAGGGCTGCTTTTCGCGCGAGCCGAGGGCGAGCATCATGGACATATCCTTGGGATAGACAACGTCGCGCCCCCGGGCTAGGAAGTGCGAATAAATGGACATGGCGGCGCCGTAGGAGCCGAAGCCTGCGGTAACAACGCGTGAACGGGCAAAAGCGGAGACCAGAGCGCCGACGAGTCTGAATCCGGAGGCGCCATTGGCGGTGCCGCCTGCCACGTCGCCGCCACCACCGCGATCACCACCTGTCGTGTGGCGCAATCGGTCTGCGTCGGGAGATGCAGATGAAGCGGCCAGCATGACGGCGAGCCCTGTGGTCAGGTAGCGGGTTTTCGCAGTGGTGACCTGCGCGCCACCTTCGGAATCAAGCTTCAAGTTTTCTCGTTTAGCTACTTCCAACCCTTCCAACGCGGCTTCGATCTTCTCCTCTGTGCCGTTAGGCGGGATGACCTCATGGAAGGCAATCCGCAGTTGGCCATTGCGTCCAAAGCGGCGGGCTGGCCTGACCTCGAGGACTGAACCCAGAATGCGACTGCCTTCAGGTAGATAAAGGTGATCGGACACCACCAGCGGCTGGCAGATAATGGCTTCGACATGGTCGCCTTTCCTCGCGGTGGCAGAACTTAGGGGGGTGGCGAGCCAGGCGTGCACCACACTGCCCGACGGCGGCTGTGTGCCGATCTTGGTCAACGATTCCGGCTTGAGTTGCTCACTTCCGAAGCTGATGGGCTCCAGCACATCGGCAGTGAAACTGGTTCCCACGTTCATGTACTGCGGGCGATACGGCGATTGAGCAAGCGCCAGCCTCTTCAGTCGGTGCAGCTTGTTGGGAGCATGAACCTGATCTTTGATCGTCTGGATCTGGCGTTTGATGTCCTGGCGGACTCGGGCGAGTTTTCCCTTGGCAGCTTTCTTGCCTTGGGCTAGTCTCCCTTCGCTCGGTGGGTCGCCGGCG
Organism: Terriglobales bacterium; assembly: GCA_051986135.1. Lineage (GTDB taxonomy): Bacteria > Acidobacteriota > Terriglobia > Terriglobales > Acidobacteriaceae > Gp1-AA122. The sequence goes on from JBPYDQ010000018.1 coordinate 17,563, forward strand.
GATACAAATTGCAGAACTCCGCCGGAGCCGGATGTGACGTCAGTGTGGATGGGTAGGTGTCTGCCGTCGGGCAGGACTAGTTCATCGAAGTCGATAGTTAGCCGCCTTTCAGGCGAAAAATCTGCGTTCAACGCTGCCAGGGTGCGGATCTTCTTCGGGAGCGGATCGATCTTCGCGATTTTGCCTGTAACCCGGCTTCCGGCGGGCACAAGGAGCTTATCGAAGGCATAGATCGGCTCGGTGGTTTTGCCCTGGACCGGTTGGCCGGCGCTTCTTACGCGGACTTCCTCATCAACGATTACTTTCAGCGGCGTACCGGCAGGCAATGTTAGCGGAATAGAAGGAACAACTGGCCGCGTGACTGGGGTGGCCGGCGGATCAGGAGGCCCTGCGGGACGAGCTTTCAGGGTTTGTCCCCAGACAGAACTTACTGCAATCGACAGGAAAAGAGCGCAAACCGAACGCCGCATAGCAAAACCCTGGGCCTGTACGAAGTGATGTGGATTTGCAACTTATGAATCCGGCTAGCAAACTTGCTCGTGCGAGGTGGTGCAGCTCTGAATTGTCGCACACCGTTCTGTAAAGTTGTGTCAATTGTGCTGGAAAGCTTCCATTTTGGTGGGTGGGGTTGCGACTAGTTTGATGTTTACCGGCGACCGATAAGGTGCTAACCGGTGACCACAAAGGGAGTCCAATGAAGACATGAAACTGAAACTTATACTGTTAGGCGTGTTCTTGCCAGCGATGGTCTTGGCGCAGGACCAACATCCAACGTCGTTACGGGAGATCCTGATAGAGCAACTACGCACCACGCACACAGTGAAGGATTGGTACGTGCCGGTCATGGTAGCCGTCGAGGGCCTGACTCCGGAGCAGGCGAACTGGACCGACGGCAAGGGCAACCACTCGGTTGGCCAGCTTACCTATCATCTGCTGTTCTGGGACCGACGTGCATTGCAGCAATTCAAAGCCGAGAATCCCGGAAAATTCAGCGGGAACAACGATGAGACCTTCAACAACTTCGACAGCAAACAATGGAGTGACACCGTGCGCCAGCTCGACCAAGTCATGGCGGAGTGGGAGAAGGCGGTCGAGGCAGCAGATGATCGGAAGCTGGCGAAGGACGCATCGCTGGTTGCGCATGTCGGAGCGCACAACGCCTACCACATCGGGCAGATCGTATTCGTGCGCAAGGAGCAGGGGTCGTGGGATCCGGGAAAGGGAGTGAAGTGAGCGGCAAAGTTCTGGGCCCACAGTGTGGGCGGTGCACCTCGCTCGTCCCAGAAGGACTCGCTCGCGTGGCCCACCTTCCCACCGCTAAAGAGTCTGGGTGAGTCCTTCAATCGCGTTTGATATCGATTAGGCAGCCGGGTAGACCCCTAAGACCTTCACGAAATCCGCGACCTCGGCAAGGTGGCGAAGAGCATTCCGGGCGGCTTCGTCGTCGCCGCGAAGGAAGTCTAGGAAGAATACATATTCCCAGGGACGTCCCCGCATGGGGCGGGACTCGATCTTGCTCAGGCTGATGTCGCGCAGGGCAAAAACGCTGAGCGCCTTGAACAGAGAGCCGGGAAGGTTCTTGACTTTGAACGCAATGGATGTCTTGTTGGCGCGAGCAGCGATGCGGCGCAGTTTCCTAATAAGGAAAAAGCGGGTGAAGTTGCGCTTGTCATCTTCGATGCCCGATTTCAGGATCTTGCCCCGATATTCGGCTGCGGCTTGGCGGCTGGCGATTCCGGCGGCATCGCGCAATTGATTCTCAATGACGTGCTTCACGCTTCCAGCAGTGTCGTAGAAGGGGACCGATTCGATGTATGGATGTTCCCGGAAGAAGTCAAGGCACTGTTGGAGCGCAACCGGGTGGGAGAGGACGCGGCGCAGCTGATTCGGTTTCACGCCGGGAACGGCAATCAGGTTGTGTATGATGCGCAGCTGGAATTCATGATGGATGAAGACATCGCGGGCGACGAGCAGGTCGAGATGTTCGGCGACCGAGCCGGCCAGTGAATTCTCGATGGGGATAACCGCGGCTTGAACCCGACCGCGCTCGACTTTGTCGAAGACATCGACCGAGCGGGCACAGGGCACGATGGTCGAGCCGGGCGCCATGTGGCGGGCCGCCTCGTGGCTGAAAGCTCCGAGTTCTCCCTGGATTGCGACTTTCATTGACTGGCAAATTACTCGGCGGGACGGGCGGAAAGCAAATTTTTTTCGAGTACGAAAGCATCGAGTCCATCAGGATAATAACGCGGGATGGATTTGATCACGAAATAGGCGTGGCGTTTGTAGAAGGCTAAAGCGGGGGCATTGTTCACGCTTGTTTCCAATTTCACCGTCGCGCATTGCGCCGCGCGAAGGCGATCTTCGGCCGCTGAGAGCAGCTTTGAGCCCACCCCATGGCGGCGCACGTCGGGCAGGACGTCAATGGTAATGATGTGGCCCTGACGGTGCCTATTGCTTGTTGCTACCACGAATCCGACGATTCTCGGTAGGTCCGAGTTCGAGGTTTCGGCGACCAAAGTAAAGGAGCCGAGTAGCCGGATGTATGCGGCAAGCTCGGGTCGGGAATAGGAGATTCCCTGGGCGAAACATTGCTGGTCAATGCGCCACACGGTTTCGAAGTCAGGGCTGTGGAAATCGCGGAGTATGAAACTCACCTGGACATTGTAGATGGAACCCCGTAGGGAGGTTCCCACGAAACCCCAGTCCCTATTCGACTTGCTTTAGGCAGGGTTCCAGACACCTTCAGGGCCGGCTTGGGATAAGTGATGAGTGTTTTCGGTCAGATTGGCGGTTATGGGGGTGGAGCAGCAACTCTGATTGGGCATTGGCAAGTTTGTAACCGTATTGCCTGACTGCATCCGCAGACGTAACATGCGCATCTCAGGGATATGCCGCGGCTGATCGTCATCGACGCGATTGGGGCGTTAGCGGTTCTGGTCCTCTGGTATGTCTGTTTTTCGCGCTATAACCGACGCAAGGCAATGCGAGTTTTAAAGTGGGTGCAAACGGCATGTGCCGAGCGCGGGCGCGTGACCAAGGTATGCTGGGCAGGTCCCAGCCGGCTGCTGGCTGAGTTGCGGTTTCCTCCTCACATTTTTGAACATGCCCGGGTGGTGGTTCGCCTGCTGCCGCGGCCTTCGCCGGTCTTTTGGACGATAAGCTGGTGGCGCAAGCAGAAAGAGACGTTGGCATTCGAAGCCGACCTCTACGCGGCGCCGAGGTTCCAATTGGAAGTACACAATCATCGCTGGAGTGGTCATAGCCGGCGATTATCCGGGGATCGGACTTGGACGATTTCGCGTCCCGGCCCGATTGTGCTTACCAGCCGGGCCAAATGGGACCACGAACTCAGCCCGATGATCGGCGCGTTGATGGCATCGCGAGAGAGGAACTTCGTCGCCGTACGCTTCAGTCCTCATTCGCCGCACTTTGAGGCGACCTTAGAACTGGATTCGCTGCCCGAACAGGCGGACGATGCTGGATGGCTGGAGACTCTGCGGGAGTTGGCCACGGGGGCGTCGGCCTCGAGGCAGTAGCTCACTCTCCCAGGTTATTCGTAGCGCGCGGATTCGTCTCCTGTCACCAGACGAAACCGGGCGCGGGCTCCACGTATCATCTGCCACTCGACTTTCGAGGAGCATTTCTTCCACCCTGAATGAGGAGAATAGAAGAGTGGCCGGTTGAGCTGAGACTCCACCGTCCTGCCGAACTGCTCGATTCACCCAGCAGTGGAAGTCTTGGTCTATTCTGGCCAGCTCCTCGCGAGCTGCTCTTCTACTTCTTCTTTTCTGGTTCCGCGAGAAATCTATAGCCGACGCCGCGGACGGTGAGCAGGTGGCGGGGACTCGAGGGATTCTCCTCGATATAGCGGCGAAGGCGGACAACGAAGTTGTCGATGGCACGGGTGTCGGTATCTTCGTGCAGGCCCCAGACTTGCTCGAGGATGGCTTTGCGGGAGACGGCTTTGCCATCGTTGCGAATCAAGTGATGGAGTAGTTCGGCTTCCATCAGGGTGAGCTGAATGGTGTTGCGGTTGACGTGGAGTTCCAAGCGGCTGAAGTCGACGGTTTTGCCGTCGAAGCGGAAAATTTCATCCGGGCTGGTTGGTTCGGTTTTCCTCTCGGCAGAAGGCGTGCGCATCCACTCACGCCGACGGAGCAATCCTTGGAGCCGAGCCAACAGGATGGAGAGTTCGAATGGTTTGGGAAGGTAATCGTCAGCGCCTGAGGCGAAACCTTTTAAAACATCTTCGGGACGGCCCCGGGCGGTCAGCATCAGCACGGGAACGAAATTCTTGGCGGCGCGCAACTCGCTCGCCACCTGAAAGCCATCTTTTCCGGGCAGCATGACGTCAAGCACGACAGCGTCGAAATCCAGTTCCTTGGTGTGGAGTAGCTCGAGCGCCGTCTCGCCATCGGGGGCCACCTCGACGGAGTGGCCTTCGGCTTCGAGGTTGAACTGCAGGCCCCGAGCCAGGTGAGCCTCGTCTTCGACGATCAGGACACGGCTCATGACGCTTTGCTCCGCGGCAGCTCAAAAGTGATGGTTGCGCCTCTGCCTTCTCCTTCGCTTTCGGCCGAGACTTTCCCGCCATGCTTGCGAGCGATCGAGCGGACGATGAAGAGGCCAAGTCCGGTTCCTTTTATCTGATTCAGGTAGCGGCTGGGAACACGGTAAAAGCGTTTGAAAATTCGCTTGAGTTCGTGAGCCGGGATGCCAACACCATGATCGCGTACCCGGAGCAAGATGTGCTCTGCATCCGGTGCTTCCAGCGAAACGCTTACATCAACATGACCGCCGGAATATTTGACGGCGTTATCGAGCACATTGAACACGGCCGTGCGAAGTTCCTCGCTGTCGCCGGTGACCGTAGCGCTCCCGTTCAGGGAGGAACCCTCCATTCGCATGGCCTCTGGGGTCAGGTGATGACGGTTGCGGGCCAGGTCCACACAGTCGTGTACCAGGGTTCCGAAGTCCACTTGCGTGGCGTACTCTGGGGCGCGCTTGTGACTGGCACGGCCAGCTTTCAGCACCTGTTCGACTGTGCCCAGAAGGCGGTCGCTGTCCAGCAACATGAGGCGATAAAAATCGTTACGCTGGGCGTCAGTCAGCTCACGGCGTTGCAGCGTTTCCAGGTAAAGGCGAATAGAGGCGATTGGGGTTTTCAGTTCGTGAGTTACAGCGTTGATGAAGCTATCGTGTTGCTCGTTGCGGCGGATCTCGCGGATTAGGAAGATGGTATTCAGAATCAGACCGGTGGTGATAGCGCCGAAGAAAACTACTCCCAGGAAGACTTTGAGGCCTTCCCGCCAGTTGAGAATGATCCAGCCGAAGCCGACAGCAGCGGCGAATGCAGCCAGACACACACCCAGCGACAGAAAGAAGGCTATGGCTTTTCTTCTACTCGTGATGCGCACGCGAGAATTCTAGCGGGATCACCCCTAAGCACACAAAGGGGCCCGAAGGTTAAAAAATAAGGCCAGTCAGTCTGGCTGGTCGCAAAGATTCCATTTAGCCGACTGGCTGGGTGTGGAGTACTTTCTCGCGCTCCTCGGCATCCAGCTTTTCCTGGCGTGGACTGGAGGGCAGCGCCAACTCGAGCACCTCGTCAATCGTCTTGACATAGTGAATGCTGATGTTTTCCAGCTGCTCGGATGTAAGATCCTCCTCGACGTTCATCCCATTTTCCGCCGGAAGAATGATGTCGTGCACTCCGGCCCGCTTGGCAGCCAGGACTTTCTCCTTGATCCCGCCCACGGGAAGGACATTGCCGCTGAGCGTGATTTCACCAGTCATGGCCGTGAGGGGGCGAACACGGCGGTCACTCAGCAGCGAAACCAATGCCGTCGCCATAGTGACACCTGCCGAGGGCCCGTCTTTGGGGATCGCTCCGGCGGGCACGTGCATGTGAATATCATGCTCTGCGAAGAAATCTTCGTTGATGCCCAGCTGGCGGGCATTGGAACGTACCCAGGTCAGGGCGGCTTGCATGGATTCCTGCATGACCTGACCAATTTGACCGGTCATGGTGAATCCACCCTTGCCCTTCATCGTGTTGGCCTCAATGAACAGTACGTCGCCACCGGTCGGGGTCCATGCTAATCCGACCGCAACTCCGGGACGTTGCGTGCGCTCGGCAATTTCACCCTCGGTGCGTACTTTGACCCCGCCGAGAAAATCCTTGATCACTTCCTCGGTGACCACCAGCTTCTCGGTCTTGCCTTCGGCCAGACGGCGGGCCTGTTTACGGCAGATGGTTCCAATATTCCGCTCCAGGCTTCGCACGCCGGCTTCACGTGTGTAGTGACGGACAATGTCGCGAATGGCCTGTTCTGGAAATTCGATCTGTTCGGAGGTAATGCCGTTTTCTTCGATCTGTCTTGGAATCAGGTATTGGAAAGCGATATGTACCTTTTCTTCTTCGGTGTATCCCTGCAGTTCGATGATTTCCATGCGATCGCGCAGGGGATCGGCAACCGGATCAAGCATGTTGGCGGTGGTAATAAACAGCACCTTCGACAGATCGAAAGGAACGTCAAGATAGTTATCGCGGAAGGTGGCGTTCTGCTCGGGGTCGAGCGCTTCCAGCAGCGCCGAACCGGGATCCCCGCGGAAATCGCGCCCCACCTTGTCAACCTCGTCGAGCATGAAGACCGGATCTTTGGTCTCCGCGCGGCGAATACCTTGAATGATCTGTCCAGGTAAGGCGCCAATGTAAGTGCGGCGGTGCCCTCGGATCTCGGCTTCGTCGTGCACGCCGCCAAGAGACAAGCGAACAAATTTGCGCCCCAGGGCGCGTGCGATGGACTTGCCCAGAGAAGTCTTGCCGACTCCCGGAGGTCCAACGAAGCAAAGGATTGGCCCCTTCATGTTCGGTTTTAGACGGCGAACGGAGAGGTAATCGAGAATGCGATCTTTCACTTTTTTCAGATCGTAGTGATCGGCATCGAGAATTTCTTTCGCCTTGGGGATGTCCACCTCGCCGCCCGAAGTCTTGTTCCAGGGCAGCACCGCCAGCCACTCGATATAGTTGCGCGTGACCGAGTAGTCGGCCGCCATGGGGGACATGCGCGACAAACGGCCCAATTCCTTCAGGGCCTCCTTCTTTACCTCGTCTGGCATACCGGCGGATTCAATCTTCTGGCGCAGGTCTTCGGTGTCGCGAGCGCCTTCATCCTGCTCACCCAGTTCTTTCTGGATAGCTTTCATCTGCTCGCGCAGGTAGTACTCACGCTGCGTCTGCTGCACGCGGTCCTGCACCTCGGACTGAATCTTGTTGCGAAGTTGCTGGACTTCGAGTTCCTTGGCGAGATGCTGGTTGATCTTCTCCAGGCGAATGCGGACATCGGTGGTTTCCAGCACGTCCTGCTTGTCGGCCGTGGTAAGCGAGGGCAGGGAAGAGGCTATGAAATCAACCAAGCGGCCGGGCTCTTCGATATTCATCGCCACCGTCGAGAGCTCATCCGACAGAGTTGGCGAGCCGGCTACGATCTGCTGAAACAGAGTCAGCACATTACGTTGCAAAGCTTCCAATTCGGAACTCTTCGCAGGCAGGGCCTCCGGAACTGTCTCCATCCGCGCCCGCATAAACGGGGTCAGTTGGGTAAATTCGGTCAACCTAACCCGCTCCAAACCTTCGGCGAAGACGAAAAGGCTCTGGTTTGGCATTTTGACGACTTTGTGAACCACCGCCAGACTGCCTACGGTATAGAGGTCAGTTGGCTGGGGACTGTCGACCCGCGCTTCGCGCTGGGCGACCACGATAATGGTCTTGTCCTCACCTAAGGAATTGATTAATTGCACCGAACTCTCCCGGCCTACGGTGAGCGGAAGGACGGCATGAGGAAATAAGACCGTATCCCGAACCGGCAGAGCTGGCAGGGAGCGCTGCTCTTCCGGTACTTCCTTTTCCTTGTTCTTAGGCGTAACTGGGCGTTCGGAGCGTGTTTGCTGTGCCATATTGCCCCTTGAGTGAAACTCACTCAACCTTTCGATGAGCTAGGTGTCCATAAAGATGCAGGCATTGGCCATGGTGTTCGTTATTTGAGCGAAGGGATTCTAAATCCTTCCGGGCGGGAATTCCTAGCACCAGAAGGTCATTGCACTACAGTGGTTTGCGGTTCAGTCTGGGGTGTTTCGGAGGGCTGATTGTGACTTAACTGTGACTGTTCCCGTCTCCGGTCTAAAGCCGGGGCAGCTTCTCGCAGGCCTTGCTCGTCAACAATGTCGTAACGCTTAGACATGGAAGCAGTTTTCCAGCCGTCAATCATCATGATGGTGTGCGTATCAACGCCAGCACGGCGCATATCTCGGGCCCCAGTCCGCCTCAAATCGTGGACAAGCAATCCAGGCACACCTGCCGCCGGGGTGGCCTTTTCCCAACTATCGTGGAAGACCCGTGACTCGCCCGCGGTCGTTAATACCGATGGCCCAAGCGGAGATATCGCCTGGGAGGGGAGGCAGTGTCTGTATCTCCCCTGTCTTCGGGTCCAAAATGACCGCTAGAATGTCGAAGGCCTGAGCCGGCAGTTGGGGTCCTGAGTGCTCTGCTTGGCCATCCCGACCACTTGTCCCCGATTGTTAACGCCCAAGGCTTGGGCATTGTTGCCACCCAAAGCGGGGAGGGGGTTAGTGTGTCGCCTCACAGAAGTTGACCTGGATGCGGACCTCCCAAGCCGGATTAAATTGAGCTTGCCAGAAACTGGAAGCCGATGGCGCACAGCTATTTATAATTCTGCACATGCCGGAATCGGCCGCCGCAGATCGCGAACGTCTGCGCGGCATCGCACGTCAACTTTTCCTCCATGCGATCGCCGAAGCTAGCGTTGAGCGCGCTTTCGAGCGCCACATTGGCTGCGAGCGGGGCGTGCTCAGAGTTTGTGAAGACCTCTTCGACCTCGATTCCTATAGTCGTATCTTCGTGGTTTCGATCG
>JBPYDQ010000019.1:0-3685 GCA_051986135.1 Terriglobales bacterium
CGCGTCACCACGGCGATCGCACGAAAAGGTCGTCCGTATCGGCCGAATTCCGAAAAGCAAACGTCCATGTTTTCAGACACTTGAAAATGAGGTGCACAATGAACTCCCCACAGCGACGCCGCGAATAAAGCGTTCCGTGCCGTTATTGTCGATCTCCAAATCCCCGTCTTCACAGAAGCGGGTCAGAGCCGCCCAGTTCTTCAGGGTGTAGCGCACCGCCCGCCCCTCCGGACTCTTGGGCAATACTTCAGACTCAATATCCAGCAGGTAGTTACGCAACTTATCCAGAATTGGGCGCGATTGTAGTTGGCGCAACTGTAGCCGCTCTGGCGCTGTCAGCGAGCGGGCTTGCTGCTCCGCACGGTACATCTGGGCAATCAGCAACAGTGCTGGTCCCATGCGCCCCGAATCCGAACTCAAGGCCTTGTGGTAATACCGTCTCGCGTGAGCCCAACACCCTACCTCAATCAGACCGCGTGCCGGGTCTTTGAAGAAGGCATCATAGCCGCCGTAGGCGTCGGCTTGTAAGTAACCACGGTATCCCTTCAGAAACTTCTCCGGCCCAGCTCGCTCCCGCGTCGCCGTGTAATCGTAGACGATCACCGGATGGTCTTTGTCACCGTAATAAGGCCAGATCCGCCCGGTGCGGGCGAACGGTAACTTTACATCCAGCACTTTGACGCTGGTGTCGTCTGTCCCGATCACCTTCGACTGGAACAGCACCTCTTTGAGTGATCGATACAGCGGGTTCAGCAGATCGGCACATTGGGCCAGCCAACCGCACATAGTCTTGCGAGAAATTTCCACCCCATGGCGCTGGAAGATTCTCTCCTGTCGGTGCAAAGGCAGATGGTCGACATTCTTGGCCACGATTACCTGTGCCAACAGACTCGTCCCGGCCGTACTTTTTTCGATTGGCTGTGCCGGCTTGGCCGCCGTACGCACCGTGCAGGCACAGGCATATTTCAGGCAGGCATCTTCCACCACTAACACGGAAGCCGGAATATATTCGTAGCGTTCGCTGGTTTCCTCACCAATCAGGCGCAGGTCCTGGTGGCAAGCGGAACAGTGCTTTTCGTCGTCCGGCAGATCGTATACGATACGCTCCCGTTTGAGGTTCCGCGGCAACGGCTGCCGCCCACCGCTCCGTTTCTTGCGGTCCGTTTCCCCCACGCCGGGCGTGGCCGGATCATCGTCATCATCGGGATTATCCTTTGACTCGGATGGTTGGGCTGTTGCTTGGCGCGCCTGCCAGGCCGCTGCGAATAAGGTCAGCTGATCCGCCGACAGCTGTTCGCTCTTGCGGTTCCGCTTGGCATCCAGCAACTCACGCAACAGACTCTCAATTTTGTTGCGCTCGTTGAACTCGCGATCCAGTTGGGTCATCAGGTCCAGCACCATCTGTTGCAAGACCTTTGGGTCGTCCGGGAGGTGTTTCGGATCGATGGCCACAGTGTAAGTGTCTCTTCTTCAATAAGTCTACTCACTTACTTACTGTCTGCCAATGGAAAAACGACAGGTCTGTCGATAAATTCATATGGAGCGCTGATAGCGCTTGCGCCGCCTTGCCTGACTCAAGTCAATCCCGCTCAGCAACGCACTTAACTCCTGCGCTGTGATCTCCTGCCGCCGCTCCGAGCCACTATCGGCGAATGGTATTGCGTAGGTGCCTTCCTCTAAGCGTTTGCTCCAAAGACCAAAGCCGTCGCGATCCCAATAAAAAATGCGGATGCGATCGCGTCGCCGGCTAGCGAAAACCACCAGGTGTCCGGCGAACGGGTCCAGCTCCAGGTGGTCTCGCACCAAGGCATGCAGTCCATCGAAGCTCTTCCGCATGTCACAGGGCGTCAGGCATAAATACACCCGCACGCTGGCCGGAAGGTGAATCATTTACGCAGTGCGTCCAGCACCGTGCGCAACGCTGCAGCGTTCACACCAGCGCCGATTCGCAGTCGCTCGCCCGCCGGCAGCACCAGTTCTAAGCAATGCTCCCATGCGTTGTGCTGCGGTGCTCCTACGGTTTCCACCAGAGCAAACCGAACCGGGGTTTGCTGGCGAAGGCGTTTCCGCCAATAGTAGAAGGAAGGGTTGTTCAAGCCCTCTTCCTTGCAAAACTGCTGCACCGATCGACCGCTACGTTCCTGGGCCGCAATCTTTTCGCGCCAATACTCGTCCCTGGCGCCAGTACCCTTCGCCGGAATCGTTTCCGCCATCCTTTAACTATGCAGCCCTGCGTCCCGCCTGAATAGAGGGGTTAATCGGACGCGTACCGAAAAGCACGCAATACCCGAGAACGAATCATCGACTCACAAGACAAGCAAGAATGTAGCAGGCCAGTCCTGGAAGTGAAAAAAGAGTGCGGACAATGTGAAATCGAAGCCAACTGGCGCGAATGGGCGCCCAATTCCCGGGCGGCCTCTCCACTGACCAGCGCGCGATCTGTTTGTTGATTCGGACATTTGTGGCCAAGCCAAACGCTAGGACTGCGACATAACATACAAATCCGGCAATTGCCAATTCGCCGGAGAGCGAATGAATTCCTTGAAACAGAATTGCGATCACGATACCACCCAATAGTGCACCCACAACCACAATCGGCATGTAGGGATCGAACGTGCGGTTGGTGGCTTGATGGAATTCAACGTAGGTCGAGACCGAGAGGCGGGACATTGCGCGCCCAAGACCTATCCAGTTGACCATCAGGCCACCGGTGGCTAATGCAGCGAAGACGACAACAACCAATTCTAATACTTGTACCATATTTTGATTCGCGCTATTTTCGCCGCACGACGCAACGAATGGTAAAAGTCCTCGTGTGTCAATCTATGGAAATTGGCGATATTTACGGATTACCTGGATACAGTCCCACCATCGACTGGCAGGTCGATGCCAGTGATGAAGCTGCTCTCGTCGGAAGCGAGGAACACGGCTGCCGATGCAATCTCTTCTGCTGTCCCAAGTCGTCCCATAGGGATCATGTTCCGGAAGTAGTCGCTTGTACCTTCCTCAGATCCCTTAGCGCCGACATCCACCATTGGCGTTTGCGTCGGTCCAGGACTGATAACGTTCGCTCGAATGCCACGGCTGGCCAACTCTGCGGTCCAAGTCCGGACAAAGGAGACCAAAGCTGCTTTCGTCGCGGAATACGTGCCGAAGCCCGGTACGCCCTTCTGCCATGCGGCCGATCCAGAAAGGATGATTGATGCTTTGTCGGCGAGCAGCGGAAGCGCTTTCTGCACTGTGAAATACGTCCCGCGAGCATTCAAATCGAAGTCCCTGTCAAACTGCTCGGGCGTCGATTCTGCGAGTGGAGCGGGATCTACGACGCCGGCATTCGCGAAGACGATATCGACACGGCCCTTCACCTCCCGTACCACTTCGTAGAGGCGGTCGAGATCGTCCAGCTTCGAGACATCTCCTTGAACGGCCATTACATTCTTCCCAATCAACGATACCGCTTTATCCAACTCCGCTTGCCGTCGTCCGGTGATAAACACGTGGGCCCCTTCTTTCACGAACCGCGTAGCCGTAGCCAGGCCGATCCCGCTATTGCCCCCTGTGATTACAGCTACCTTCCCATCAAGTGCGCCCATTTTCTTCTCCATTGACCGTTCCTGGTCCGCATTATTCCGGAACACTTATTACAGACGTCGCCAAAACGCATCGGATTCACAACCTTGCACTC
>JBPYDQ010000020.1:0-3226 GCA_051986135.1 Terriglobales bacterium
ATACCGTGGCTGAATGTAACTCCTGCACGGTGAAGCGTCGGTTGAGGTTCCTGCCTGGGTATTCCGACGAAGCCGAACGCTGTTCCGGGATGAGTCCGAACGGCATTCCGGGATAGGTCCGAACACCCTTCGGAGCGAAGCGACGCTGGCCTTCTGATTTTGCCCGAAGTGTTCGGGATCGTCAAGAATCTGGTCCGGAGCGAAGCGGAGGAAGGAGGCCGCACGCGAGGATGGGGGTACGGGGCAAGGGGCGGCAGTCCCGTGCCCCGTTCAGCAAGGTAGTGCCCCGGAGCGCCGCTTTTAGCGCTCCGGCTTCCCACGAGCCTTGCGCATCGAGTCACCGCGCATCTCAATGCGATGCGCGTTATGCACGATGCGATCGAGAATGCCGTCAGCCAGTGTTGGATCGCCGATCTGCTCGTGCCATTTCGAGACCGGCAGCTGCGAAGTCAGGATCATCGACCTCATCTGGTAGCGATCTTCGCAGATCTCCCACAAGTCACGCCGTTCGGTTTCGGTGAAGGGCGCCATGGCCCAATCATCGATGACCAACACGTCGATCCGCGCCAGGCGCGCCAATAAGCTGCGCAGACTGCCGTCCGCACGTGCCAGGTTCAGATCGCGAAACAGTGCCGCCGCTCGCGTCGATAACACCGTGTAGCCGTCACGGCAAGCCTTCTGCGCCAGCGCCGAGGCGATGTAACTCTTGCCGACACCGGTTGGGCCGAGGACGAAAATGTTTTCGTGATTGGCCACCCAGGAAGACTCCTGCGTCAACGCACGAATCACACCCTTATCTAGCCCGCGGGTGGCGCGATAATCGATGTCTTCAACACAGGTGTTGCCACGCAGTTTGGCCGCTTTTAGTCGCCGCTGCAGCGCCTGGTTCTCGCGCCAGTTCCATTGCTGGTCCACCACCAGGGCCAGCCTCTCCAAAAAGCTCAGCTCGCGCATCGCCTGGTCTTGTTCCTGGGCTTTCAAAGCGTCGGCCATACCGTGCAGCCGCATGGCCAGGAGTTTTTCGATCATGGGTTGTTCCAGCATGTTCGTTTTCCTCCTTTAGTTGAAGTACTCCGAGCCGCGGATGTAGTCATGCGACGATGGTCTCGACGCGGAGACATCCGTAGTCGGCGGCAGCACGTCCAGCGAGTTTTTCAGAATCGATTTTACGCTTTGATATCGGCATGCTCCCGTCAACAGTGCGCGCTCGGCCGCCGCTTCCATGCGCGCCGGTGAATACTCTTTGGCCAGACGCATGAGACCCAAACATCCGCGATAGCCCATTTCCGGATGCGGCTTGTCTGCCAGAATGCGCTCGAACAAGCGAGCCGTGTTCGGACCGATCGTTTGCGCCCAGTTCACCAACCGAGAGGGCGTCCACTCCAGATGCGCCTGATGACTTTTGGGACGATGCTCGGCAATTGTGATCGCATGCCCGTGACCGCGAGCCCGCAGATGCGAAGCCACGCGTTGCCCTTTGTGCAGGATCTCAACGGTGGTGGGAGTCGCGCGCACTTCCACCAGTTCATGCACCAGGTTGTAGGGCACGCTGTAAAAGTTCGTGTCGAAGGCAATATGGTAGTCAATGTTGACTCTGGCGCGCGACCACTGGCTCAGATCGAAGCGTTCCAGCGGCAGCGGCCGCAGCGCTGCCCGATCGATGGCTTGGAACAGTGAGGACCGCGAGCCTTCTCGCTTGCGAAAGGGCCGGGCATTGAGCCTTTCTAGCAGACGCCGTATCTCACCATTCACCTCCGCCAGCGAGAAGAACCGGTGATGACGGAGTGCAGCAATGATCCAGCGTTCCACGATTTGCACTCCACTTTCCACTTTGGCCTTATCAACTATCAGCAACTACAGGCCATGCAGGCGGATCATCTAGTCGGTTCCGCATCACTCATCCTTTCCATCCCCTGTTTGGGAGGGAGTACGACATCGTTGCTCGACATCGCAACTGGGGAGAAGACCGGGTCTTCTACTATGACCCGGACGGTCGGCTAAAGTCCTTTCTGGCCAATATTACGGACCTGTATCCGATCGACGCTTTCGCGCGAGTTTCAGGAGGCCGCTCAGCATTTCGCTTGGATGACCTTCTGGAGCTGAGGAATTTGCTCGATCGCCAACGTAAACCTGGGGGAGGGGCAGGCAGTGTGTAAAGCTGATTCCGCCGCACATGTAAGAATAAATCCGCCGCATGGCTGGACAGGGGGCCTGGGAGTGAGGCTTCCAATAGTTCTGCGCTTTGGCATACACGGCATGAGGCCCGGCACGTGTGGCATTCGGCGGGTAAAGTCTCGTTTGCGATTTTGCTTGACAAGCCGACATATGAGGCATAATTATTATTACATAAAGAACTGCCGACCTCATGGCAAAACGCAACCAGCCCGACCAGAAGATGCTGGAACTGAAGCGCACTGGCACGCTCAACCCACACCCCGATACCATTACCGATCGCCTCTTCCAAGAGAATCCTTTCTTCGATCCCAAGGAT
This sequence comes from Terriglobales bacterium, assembly GCA_051986135.1. Classification (GTDB taxonomy): domain Bacteria; phylum Acidobacteriota; class Terriglobia; order Terriglobales; family Acidobacteriaceae; genus Gp1-AA122. The sequence goes on from JBPYDQ010000020.1 coordinate 2,492, forward strand.
CTTCTCCAAGTCCGTTACGAGATGCTGCGGCGTCACACCGCCGAGAACATGTCGATTCTCGATGCGGCAGCAGCGTTTGGGGTCTCGCGGCCGACGTTTTATCAAGCGCAAGCGGCTTTCACCCAATCCGGGCTGGCGGGCTTACTGCCCAGCCCACGGGGGCCAAAAGGTGGGCACAAAGTGATCGCCGAGGTTTTGGACTACGTGAAAACCTTGCGGGCAGAAGATCCCAGCGTGACGACCGTTCAGTGTGTGCAAGCCGTTCAGCACCGCTTTGGAATTACAATCCACCGGCGCAGTCTCGAACGGGCGCTGAGCAAAAAAAAACCACTTCGCCGGACCTGAAATCAGATCTTCGAGAGAGTACGGGGGCAGCCTACGAAAAGCTCCGTCGACACCTCATCGACCCCGCCGACCAGTCAGGCTCGGCTATGGGTCGTGTGGTCTTGCTTCGGCGTGGAATGTTGGCTTGGGCCACGACATACAACCGCGTACAAGCTTCCTCAGTTTCGAGTTGCCAGAACCGCGGAACGCCCGTTCCCACCGGAGTTGTTGCCAATGAACTGGTGCAGGTCATGGCCGGATTGATTCTGAGCAGGAGAAGGGATATATATGCCTGAACTGAAAGTCACGAGCGCTCATCTGGAACGAGATGCCTATCTCTACATTCGACAGTCGACACCCCGCCAAGTTTTGGAGAACATCGAAAGCACACAGCGCCAGTACGCGTTGCGC
>JBPYDQ010000021.1:0-2874 GCA_051986135.1 Terriglobales bacterium
GGCAGCGCAGCCCAGATACAACCATCCCTTCAAGTTCTAGCTGGTTCACGAAGAACAACCGAATGCCTTCGCGACCCCAGGCGGCAACGTTTATGTCGTTGATTCGCTCATGTACTTCGTGAAAAACAATGAGCAGCTTGCAGGGACGCTTTGCCACGAAGTCTCACACACCATCCATCACGACACTATGGCGTTGATGGAAAAGCAGCAAAAAATCGAGGAGCGCGAAGTCGCAGCGGCGCTGATCATGGGCCCAACCAAGGCCCACATGCTGGCTATTGCTCTGGTGGGCAAACTTCACTCGCTCAACTACTCCCGCGACGCCGAGGAGCAGGCCGACCTGACTGGGTCTGATATTTGCGCTCAAACCAGCTACAACCCATGGGATTGGTAGGGCTCTTCCAGGACTTCCAAAACGCCAATACCAATCAAATACCGCAGCTCTTATCCGACCACCCCAACGACCAGAACCGTGTAAATGCCCTGGAACAGCATTTCCGCGAGAATCCCTCGGTCTTTGGAAAGTTCAACCCGGACCCGAAGTCGGCTACGCTGCTTTCGATTCCAAAGGGCGCTCCCGAAGTGTTCCTCCACTGAGTGTGGACGCGCTCGCAACCGTAGAAGGAGAAGAACAATGACAACCCTCGCTAGTGTATTCGAAGCCGGCATCGAAGAAGTCCGGAAATCCTGGGGCCGGTTTCTCGTATCCGGCATAGTGCTGATGGTTCTTGGCGCGGCCTGTATCGCCAAGTCGCAAACCGCTACCACTTTCTCGATTCTGGCGCTGGGCTGGATCCTTGCGATCAGCGGAGTTGTATGGCTCGTCGGTGCCTTCCAGACCTGGACGTGGGGTGGATTTTTTATCTACCTACTTAACGCGATCATCAGGTGCGTGACCGGATATCTTCTGATCCGCCATCCCGACGCCGGTGCTGCTGCAGTCACTATGGTCATTGCAGCTCTGTTTATCGTAGGAGGGCTGTTCCGTGCAGCCGCCGCCGGTACGATTCAGTTCCCGCGGTGGGGATGGACGGTATTTGCCGGGCTGGTTTCGGTGGCGCTCGGCATCTATCTTTTCGCCACCTGGAGTGCGACGAGCACATACTTTGTTGGCCTCGCGATTGGTATCGACCTCGTCTTTGACGGCGCGTCTTTGGTGGGGTTTGCAGGTGCCATTCACAGCTTGCCCAATGTGCAAAGCAGAGCTGCCTGATGACAACCGGAGTCAGGGCCGAAGCTCTTTTCCCTTTTGATTTCATAACCCATCCAGCGCTTCGGCGGACCGGGCAACGATGGCACAAAACGTGGCGAAGGCCGCGCGTATGGCCGTCCACACCGAGGCCGGAAGATGTTACCGGCGAAACGATCAGGGCCATCTGAGGCTCGAGAAGAATTGTTTCGAAGGAGAGCAGCATGTTCGCAATTGACAATCGTACCGGGAACGTCATTACGACCGTGGCTCTCTTCGCTATTGCGGCGGTTGTCCTTTACGTGGCGCGTGGGGCGTTCTTCATCTTGCTGCTGTCTGTCCTTTTCGCCTGCCTTTTCGAACCCGCGGTCAACTTTGTGCATCGGCGCTCCGGGCTCGGACAGAAGAATCGCACCTCTGGTGTATCTGATCGGGACCCTTGGGCTATGTATCGTGGGCTACGCATTCGCCCCGCACCTTGTAGCAGAAATCAAGGGCTTCAACGCTGAGGTGCCAGAGATCTTACAAGGGCTTTACAGCGGAAAGACTGCTGTCGATCTTGGGGCTAGGCACGGATTGAATGCAGATGAACAGCAGCGCATACGCGGTTGAGCAACAACCATGACTTTATCGCTCGACTTTTTCAGCGTGGCGCGGAGTCCGCAGCGGCGGTCGCGGCAAACGCTGCCTGGCTCTTCGCTGTCCCCATACTGGCTTTCTTCGTTTTGCGTGATGGACAGTATGTAACAGACGAAGTTGTCGATGCATTTGGACATCGGCGAGACCAGGTCGACGTGAAGCGGATCCTGGGGAGGGTGAGTACCATGCTTGCCCAATACATTCGCGCACAGCTCGTCCTGGCCGGTCTTTCCTTCATCTTTTACAGCATTTCCTGATCTCTCTAAAAAATGGCGCACAATTCCGACACACAACACGGATTTGCATGCCTTGTTGCTCATTTCGCCGCGGTATTGTGCGCCGCAAACCGGAGGCGTGTCCGGGGATGCATTGCGTGAAATACAGCCGCACGCCCGCATTCAGTGGGACCACCCTTGGAGGGCGGGCCGGGGCCGACATAGCGCACAATACGCGATCGTAAATTTTCGCACCCTTACTGCCGGACCCCAGGATAGAACCAGGTGTCCTCGACGCACACGCTTTACAGGCGTCGAGCGCCAGGCTCGCGAACCATGCACCGATGCTCTCCGACTTACTGGCTATTGAGTGCGAGCCTGTTCAAGTGTTGATCGCAACACTCGTCGCGCCAGTCTATCGAGCGCATCTTCACTGCACCGATCCTCCAGTAGGGAAATGTGCAAGACATCGAGATCGAGATTGCCATTCTGCGAGGCCCCGCGGACAGCTTGGCTGACAAAATAGATCGCTTGGCTCAACTGCGGTGACGGCTCTGCTATCCCGAGCTTCGCTCGCCATTGAGTGTTTCCTTGTGCATCGGCCAGCACTGCTTCAACACTCTCAGGATCGTACATCAGCGCCTCCGCTAGCGCCTGCGCCCAACCTGTGAGGATAGTCAGCTCATCGTTTTCGAGTGCCTGCGGGGCAAGCGGTGTCGGCTGAAAATCTGATAACGGCGATTTGGCGGAACCAGCCCGAACCTGATACACGTTCACGGCGAAGTATTCGGTCACGTTATCCACGGGATAGCGGCCATCGGCGCTGCGCCG
>JBPYDQ010000022.1:0-16417 GCA_051986135.1 Terriglobales bacterium
TACGGATCGAATGCGCACTGTCCACGGCTCGCAAGAGCATCTCCTTGCAACCACCCGCACCGGGAAGCAGTCCCACGCCCACTTCAACCAAGCCGATGTACAGTTCGGCATGGGGCTGACGAGAAGCAGCATGCAGCGAGATTTCCGTTCCACCGCCCAGCGTCAGCCCGGAAGGCGCTGCCACTACGGGCTTGGGAGAAAATTTAATGGCCTGGGTCATGCCTTGAAACTGGCGGATGGCAAGATCAATCTCGTCCCATTCTTGTTCCCGAACGGACATCAACAGCAACATCAGATTAGCGCCGACTGAGAAATTCTGAGCGTCATTCGAGATGACAAAGGCGTCGAAGTTGTCTCCCGGCCCGTCAGGCTTGACGGATTGCAAGATCAATTGCACGATGTCGACGCCAATGGCGTTCATCTTGGAATGAAACTCGATGCACGCCACCCCGTCCCCCAGATCCACCAGTGACGCCCCGGAGTTCTTCTTCACCACACCGCTGGATTTCTTTGCCACCGTGACCGACCACACGCCCGGGGAAGCCGGTACGGGCTGGTAGTTGCCCAGCACAAAATCGAAGTAAAGTCGCCCGGCTGGAGCCTTAGCATCATCCTGATACCAGGTTCTTTTACCCGAGCCGAGCAGCTTTTCCGCGCTCGGCGCGAGCGCCCTGCCCTCCTGCTGCATGCGCGCCACCGTCCGTTCGACTCCTACTGCATCCCACAACTCGAATGGCCCAAGTTCCCAATTGAATCCCAGACGCATGGCGCGATCGATATCCACAATCGAGTCACAAATTTCCCCAATGCGATTGGCTGAGTACGTCCACAGCTCGGAAATCGCCGGCCAGAGGAACTCGCCTGCCTTGTCAAGCTTCTGGCCGCCACTTCCGTCGAAGCCCAGCAGCATGCGCAGGCGGGCGCCAGTCTCCTCCACCCGTCCAGCCATATCCAACGATGGAAATTTTGCTTTTTGGCGCGGATGGTATTCGAGTGTCTTCCAATCGAGTACCAGACGTTGCTCTTCTTTTCCCCCGCCTGCTCTGATTTTCTTGTAAAAACCACCCTCGGTTTTGTCGCCCAGCCATTTGCGCTCGAGCATCCGACGAAAGAAATCGGGCAGCTTGAGTTCAATCGGCTCGTCTCGCCGAGTTATGGGCACGTTGGCCACGACCCCGCCCAGGATGTCCAACCCGACTAAATCGATGGTGCGAAAAGTCGCCGACTTCGGCCAGCCCAGCGCCGGGCCGGTCAGGGCATCGACCTCTTCGATGGAGAGTCCCATCTCCTGCATGAGCCGCATGACATTGAGAACCGAAAAGGTGCCAATGCGGTTGGCAATAAAGTTGGGAGTGTCCTTCGCGAAAACCACGCTCTTTCCGAGATACACTTCAGAGAAGTGAGCAATCGTGGCGATGGCGTTGCGATCGGCCTCGGGAGTGGGAACCAGTTCCAGCAACCGCATATACCGCGGTGGATTGAAGAAGTGTGTGCCGAACCATGAACGACGGAAATCGTCAGAAAAACCTTCGGCAATCTTGCTCACGGGCAGGCCACTAGTATTGGTTGTGATGATGGTTCCGGGCCGGCGTACCGTGTCCACGGCTTTCAGCAATGAACGTTTGATCTCAAGATTTTCGACAACCGCCTCAATAATCCAGTCCGCTTCCCGAAGGCGCTTGAGATCGTCCTCAAAGTTTCCGATGGTGACCAGGCGTCGGAGTGCTGAATCGAAAAAGGCGGCAGGTTTGGATTTCACCGCCGCATCGAGACCCGCGGCAGCAATTTTGTTGCGTGCGGCACCATCAGCGTCCGCAGGGACGATATCAAACAGCTGGGCGGGAATTCCGGCATTAGCCACGTGCGCGGCGATGCGCGATCCCATAGTTCCGGCGCCCAGGACTGCAACTTTGCTGATTTTTTTCATTTCGTATGAACTCGGCTAGGAATCAAAGGCTGAGAGCTGACAGCTTTATCGAGAACTATGGAAGTGTATCTGTGCCACACTCCTGGTTTCCAGTCTCGACCTGGTTGGGAATACCGTCGACGGCCTTGATGTTTTGACCACCTTGGCTAGCTAGACGGTCAAGCGAAATCGGCAAACTGCCCTCTTCGCCTTCCACGTCCAATTTCGCACGTCGCCAGCGCCGCTAGCAACTTCTTCGGAGCTCGGTTTCCTGGCTTCACGGGTCACGACAGCACGCTGGTTTCCTCAGGTCATGGAAGTTTGGCAGACCTACGGAAAACGGGTTCGTGCCAGCCCGCGCGAATCGATAATCCGCATCAGGCCGAAACCGCAGGTGATGTGCGAGACCTTTTCGGCCGATACCAGCGCAACTGGCGACGAACACCAGGCGAGTGATTCGAAACAATATTGCCGGACATCCAGTTGCAAGAAGACCTGTCTACCAGGAGCGTTCGCCACAATTATCCGACTCCCGTGTTCCTTTAGGAGAAAAGCCGTTGCGTTCCCTGATGGCTAACCCGGTGCCCGGCTTTTGCGCAAGACCCAAAACGGTGAGGGTGGCACACGCTGAATTCCCGTACTCTCGAAGTCGTGCAGACGATCTACTAGCCGGCGTTTGACCCCACATCGTCAAAGAAAAACATCGCCTCTCGGACAAGTGCCCGCGATCAAGGGTTCTTGATGACTATGGCCAAGCGATTTTCTTTCATACCCTTGCCAGTTCAGGGTGTGACTCGAGATAAGCGAGTGCTTGCCGCACCACTTCCCGCTCGCTCTTGTACGACAGTCGAATGGGAGCTTCGTTCAGCGGGACCCAAACCGCGCTTTCTACCTCAACTCGCATCTCCCGAGAGATATCGTCAATCCGCCCCGATTCATACCGCAGCAGGTAGAAGCTAACGATTTTGAAGACACGCTCGCGATCGCCCCATGAACGAACGTAAAAATACTTGACATCCCGCAGTTTCGTAACCAGGCTGGCGGTAACGCCAGTTTCCTCATGGACTTCGCGCAGTGCGGTTTGGTCAGGCTTCTCGCCTGGATCCACCAAACCTTTAGGTAGCGCCAGCACCGTGGAAGGGGACTTTCGTCTTCTCGCGAGGGTATCCGAGGCGGGCTCGCGGCGAGGAAGGATGGCGGCGAAATTCCAGGCCCCGGCCAAGCACCGGACCACCACACCCCCCGCGGAGATCTCGCGGACCATATTCCTAAGCTACCAGAATTACAGGAGTTAGTCACGGATTGCGTAATCGCGCAAACCTGAGGCAGTAAATTTTCGAGGGTAACTGGTACGGACGGAGGATTAAGGAAATCATTTTCCACAAGTATGGCATCTCAGTTGCGTAGGTAATGTATTCCGGACGAACCGATGTGGGGGGGTTCCGGTTGCGAGTAATAGGTAGAATCGTTAACTCGGTAAGGGGTTTTGGCCGCGAGATCCGTCGCCGCCAAAGCCAACATGCCACCGCTTGCCCCCGTGCCCGGATAGGAATTGCTCTGGGGGGTGGGTTCGCCCGCGGTATTGCCCACATCGGTGTCTTGAAAGTCCTCGAAGAGGAAAACATCGCCATTCACTTCGTAGCCGGGACCAGCGTTGGTGCCCTGATCGGGGCCATTTATTGCTCCGGCGCCTCGGCCGCCGAGATGGAAGAAATCGCATGCCGGGTGCGCTTTCGCGACTTTGCCCGCTGGACGATCTCCCGTTACGGTTTCGCCTCCAACCGCCGCATGACCAGCCTCCTCAACAACGTTCTCAAGGTGAAAAGCTTTGAGGAGTTGCGAATTCCCCTGGCGGTGGCCGCGACCGATTTCGCCAGCGGAACGGGAGTCGTTTTTCAGAGTGGCCCTCTGGTAGAGCCAGTCCGGGCCAGCTGCGCCTATCCCGGGATGTTTGAACCCATTCGCATCGGCGACAAGATCCTGGTCGACGGTATGCTCGCGCATCCGGTTCCGACTAAGCCGCTGCGCGACATGGGTGCGGACCGCGTTCTGGCCGTCCATCTAAAAGGGCGTTGGGACGTAGGCGGTGTGCCGCGGCATCTGTTCGATGTGATCGGGCAGTGTTTTGCCATTGCCCAGGAAAACAGCGCCGCTCTGTGGCGTCCGTGGACTGATTTGACTATCGAACCGGAAGTTAAGGGTGTTAAGTACGACGACTTCGAACACTCCTACGAGCTGATCCGCGCCGGCGAAGCGGCCATGCGAGCCGCCGTGCCCGAGATCCGGGCGTGGCTAAACGTGTCATCGCCGTCGACCAGCCTACCAACGACGGCTATCCCAGGCCCTGCCACAGTTCCAGCCGACTAGAATCGGCCCAACAAGACCCGCGCGGGGATTTTCTTCGTTTATGTTTTCTGGGCCTCGTGACGGATCTGGTTTTCAAGCTTCCCAGCCTCTTCTTGAATTCGCTTCCAGGCCCGCGTGACGTGACGCTCCGTTGTGTTGGTCTGGCCTACGCAAAAACGCAAGGTAAACTTGCCGTTTAATTTGGTATGCGTCATAAACAGATCGCCGCTTGAATTCAACCTTTCCATCAACGTCTGGTTAGCCAAGTCGCCCCGGCGATCACGGAAGCAGACCAGGTTCAGCGGTGCCGGTGCCGCCAATTCGAAGCGCTCGTCATTTTGTACCCATTCCTGGAATTTCCTGGCTAAGGCTACGTGTTGCCGGATGTGATATTCGAGCCCATCGGTCCCGTAGTGTCGAATGACGAACCACAGTTTCAGCGACCGAAACCTGCGGCCCAACTGAATGTGCCAATCACGGTAATCGATGACCGCACCCGATTCAGTGGCCCGGTTCCGCAGATATTCCGGCAGCACGCTGAGCGTCTGGATCAGGGCTTTACGATCCGCCACCCAGAAGCAGTCGCAATCGAAGTTGGTAAACATCCATTTGTGCGGGTTGAACACGTAACTGTCCGCAAACTCCAGCCCTTCGTGGATCCAACGAAACTCAGGGCAGATAGCGGCACTACCAGACATCGCCGCATCCACATGCAGCCAGACGTCATTCCTGCGGCAAATCGGGCCGATCTGTCGAAGCGGATCAAAGGCATTCGAGGAAGTTGTTCCCAGCGTCGCGCACACAAAGCACGGCACGAGGCCTGCCCGCTTATCTTCCTCGATCCGCCGAGACAACGCCTCCGCTTTCATGGCAAAGTTCTGATCGACTTCGATCAGCCGCAGGTTCTTTGCCCCAATCCCTGCAATCTTGACTGCCTTTTCGATCGAGGAATGTGCCTGCGTCGACGTATAAGCGGTCAGCCGCCCATCACAGCCGCTTTCATTGCTTCGGAATCGAGTAGCCCGTTCGCGTCCGGCCAGCAGCGCGCACAACGATGCGCTGGATGCCGTGTCCTGGATCACTCCACCACCGCTGCTGGTTGATAGAAATTTTTCCGGCAATCCCAGCATGGGGACAAGCCAATCGAGAACCTGAGTTTCCAGTTCCGTGCACGCCGGACTCGTGGACCACAACATTCCCTGCACGCCTAACCCCGTCGACAGCAAGTCACCCAAGATCCCCGGACCCGAGCCATTCGCCGGAAAGTAAGCAAAGAAGTTGGGCGATTGCCAATGTGTGATACCGGGCAGAATCAGATCGTCGACATCTCTCAGAATCTGATCGAACGGCTCGCCTTGTTTTGGCGCTTCCTTGGGCAGCGCAGCTCGAATTCGTCCGGGCGCAACCCGCGACAGCACGGGCAATTTTTCGATATTACCCTGGTAGTCCGCCAGCCAATCAATAACCGCATAGCCATAGCGGCGAAACTCTTCCGAGGACATGTGATAGGTCTTCTGTTCGGGCATGGCTCTCCCTCAAGGAAACCAAGAACTATAAACAAAAACCAGGCTCTTCGGCTCGGCTCAGGGAAACTCGAAAATGAGGGGGTCGGCTGCGCATTATCCGAGTTGGCCGTAGTACATGTGGGTCTCGTAGTTGAACCGAACTACCCCGTTTTCTTGGTGCGTCTCGAAAAGGTGGCGCAAGGCGCACAACATAGGCTCATATTTTGGGTCCCCTTCCTCGGGGATATACGATGAAGACAGGAGCCGCCCCTCGAGCCCTGCGAGATCGAATTCCTGGCGGTTTAAAAAGGTTTTCAGGCAAACCCGGTTGGGAGCGAAAAAACTCGTAACCGCCCTGTCAGGGTCGACGCGCCTAACCTCATCGTAATCGGTGCCGTAGGTTTCAACCAGATCCTCATAGCCCTGCATGAAAGCGCTAGAGCGGCTAGCGCGCTCATTCCACAAGAGTACGGTCCAGCCCGTCCGTCGTAGGATACGAAGGAATTCCGGGCGGGCGCGTTCGCGATCAAACCAGTGCGCTGCTTGCCCGGCGGTAACCAGGTCCACTGACCGGTCCGGAAGGCCGGTGTCCTCGGCTGTTCCCGGCAAACTCATGAACTTTGAATAACTGCATAAGAAGCTTTCTCCAGCTTCGCGCATCTCTTTATTTGGCTCGATCCCGAACAAGCGATTGCCGGACTCCAGGAATACTTTGGCCAGAAGCCCTGTTCCACACCCGACGTCGGCGATGACCCAATCCGCAGTCAAGCCGCATTCGCGCCGAAGCGGGTCCAGGATCTCAGGCGGATATCCGGGGCGGTAGCGAACATAATTTGCCACGCGAGAGGAGAAGCGTTCGGTAGGGTTGAAAATTGTCATTTAGGCTATTTTATCGCGCGTATTTCGAGCTGGACGCGCGGTTGGCTTATGATGAGTTGGAAGCTCGGTTAACCTTGCTGCCCGACTCAGCCGGAACCTGTTTTGCTCAGTGCCAGGTCGAAGAGATGATCTATGAGAGAAGTCGTCATTGCATCTGCCGTGCGCACTCCCGTCGGTCGCGCGTTTAAAGGTACGTTGCGCTCCACCCGTCCCGACGAATTGGCTGCCGTAGCCATCAAGGAAGCGCTAAGTCGCGTGCCTCAAGTTGAAACCCAGGAGATCGCAGACGTGATCCTGGGCTGTGCCATGCCCGAAGCTGAGCAAGGTATGAACGTGGCGCGGATCGCTTCCCTGCGGGCGGAGCTGCCAGTTGCGGTCTCAGCCATGACCATCAACCGATTCTGCTCGTCGGGTCTGCAAGCTATTGCCCTCGCGGCCGAACGAATCATGGCCGGCGGAGCCGATATTGTGATCGCCGGGGGCACCGAATCGATGTCCATGATCCCGATGGGTGGCCACAAAATATCGCCCAATCCCTGGCTCGTGGATCACTACCCCGATGCTTACCTGTCCATGGGCCTGACCGCGGAACGGTTGGCGCAACGCTTCGGGATAACGCGGGAGGCATCTGACCAGTTCTCCCTCGGAAGCCATCAGAAAGCGATTGAGGCCATCGGAGCCAACAAGTTTCGGGAGGAGACTGTGGCCGTGCCAGTCAGCTTCACGACTCCGAATGGGTCCAAGCCGAAACGGCAGGAGATTGTTTTCAAGGTAGACGAGGGTCCCCGCGCCGACACTTGCCTTGAAGCTCTGGCCGCCCTTAAACCCGCGTTCCGCGCTAACGGAACGGTAACCGCCGGCAACTCCTCTCAGATGTCCGACGGAGCTGCTGCCGCGGTAGTCATGGCGGCAGAGCGCGCACAGTCTCTAGGCATCAAGCCGCTTGCCCGCTACGTGGCCTTTGCCACCGCAGGCTACAAACCGGAGGAGATGGGCCTAGGGCCGGTCTATGCCATACCGAAGGCATTGAAAATTGCGGGACTAAAGCTGACGGACATCGATGTGATCGAACTCAACGAAGCCTTCGCGGCTCAATCACTGGCCGTGATCAAAGAAGCCGGACTGGACCCGGAGAAAGTGAACCCTAATGGCGGAGCCATTGCCTTGGGACACCCCCTGGGCTGCACCGGGGCCAAACTGACCGCAAGCATCCTCCGCGAACTCAAGCGCCGCCATGGCCGCTACGGTCTGGTGACGATGTGTGTCGGAGGCGGGATGGGTGCAGCCGGTATTTTCGAAAATTTCGACTGAAGTAAAACCACCCCATGCCCTGACGCTCCCTCCACCACGCCCGCGTCCTTCGGTACTACAAATTCATTGGCGGATCCCCCGGAAGGCCTATAAACTTCAATGTCGTTCACCTCAAGGACGGCATCCAACTATTTCGCAGTGGTGCAAAAAACGGGCAACAGCCTGTTTGCGCCCCTGGATTATCTTTGTAGCGAAAAAGGGACCTTTGTTAGATGGCAACAAGCGAAGCCGTTCCCGGGACCAGGATTCGAGGTGGTAGCTTTCTTCTCGAAGATCCGAGCACTCACGAAGTCTTCACCCCCGAAGACTTCACCGAGCAGCATCGTCTCATTGCTCAGACTACGGAAGATTTCGCAGTTAACGAGATTCTCCCCAAAATCGAGAAGATGGAGCACAAAGACTTCTCGATAACCCGCGAGCTGCTGAAAAAGGCTGGAGAACTAGGCTTAAGTTCGGTCGACATTCCCGAAGCCTATGGTGGCATGGAAATGGACAAGGTCACCTCTGCCATCATTGGCGATCACATCGCCAAGTACGCCGGCTTCGCCACGACCTGGGGTGGGCATACGGGCATCGGCACGCTGCCCATCATCTATTTCGGTACCGAGGAGCAAAAGAAAAAGTACTTGCCCCGTCTGGGCGCGGGTGAAATCGTGGGCGCCTATGCCCTTTCCGAGGCCTCTTCCGGCTCTGACGCCCTGAACTGTCGCGCCCGCGCACAACTCTCCCAAGACGGCAAACACTACATTCTCAATGGCGAAAAAATGTGGATCACCAATGCCGGCTTCGCCGACCTGTTCACAGTGTTCGCCAAAATCGATGGAGAAAAGTTCAGCGCTTTCCTGGTTGAGAAGACATTTCCTGGCTTTTCGATTGGCGCTGAGGAGCACAAGCTGGGGATCCGGGGATCGTCCACCTGCCCCATCATCCTCAACGACTGCAAAGTTCCCGTAGAGAATCTGCTCGGCGAAATTGGTAAGGGCCATGTGATTGCCTTCAATATTCTGAACGTGGGCCGGTTCAAGCTGGGAGCCATGTGCGTAGGCGGAGCGCGTGTCTCGATCGAAAACGCCATTGCCTACGCCAAGCAGCGCAAGGCCTTCGGCAAGGTGATCTCCGACTTCGGCCTGGTTCGTGAGAAGCTGGCGAACATGGCGGTTGGGATCTATGTGGGCGAGTCGATGGTCTATCGCACCGTCGGCATGATGGACGCTGCCCTCTCCCAAGTCGACAAATCCGCAGCCGATTCCCTCAAGCAAATCCGTAAAGCGATCGAGGAGTATGCGGTCGAATGCTCCATCGTCAAGGTGTGGGGCTCGGAGATGATCGACATGGTTGTCGATGAGACGGTTCAGATTTATGGCGGCTACGGCTTCGTGGAGGAGTACCCGGCCGAGCGCGCCTATCGCGATGCCCGCATTAACCGCATCTTCGAAGGCACAAACGAAATCAATCGGCTGATCATTACCGGCTTTCTGCTGAAGCGCGCGATGACTGGCCAGCTGCCGCTCAAGCCGGCTATCCAGAAATTGATGGACGAAGTGTTGTCCGGACCAAGTATGGCCGAAGAGATCGAAGGCCCGTTAGCCGATGAGCGCAAGCTAGCCGCGAATGTGAAAAAGCTGGGGCTGTTCGCCGCCGGCGCGGCCACCCAGAAGTATATGGAGGGTATTCAGGATCAGCAGGAAATTATGGGCGCCATTGCCGACATGGTCATAGAAACTTATGCTCTGGAATCGGCCGTCCTCAGAGCGCAGAAATTAGTCGAAGCGAACGGCGAGGCTGGCTCTTCCTTGCCCATCGCGATGACCCAAGTCTATTTGTCCCGGGCGATGGAAAAGGTTGAGGCCCGAGCGCGCCAGGTCATCGCGGCGGTAGCCGAGGGCGACACGCGACGCATGCAGTTGGCAATCCTGCGGCGGCTCGTGAAATATGAGCCCTTCGACACCATTGCCGCTCGTCAGCAGATCGCGCGGCGTGTAATCGACGCGGGGAGATTCACGCCGGCTTAGTCCCTGCCGCCATTATCGCTGACCCGGGTCTTGCGGCCATCCCTTGCCAGGGCAACTTATTTCAGTACCAAGATCGTAACCTGGGGAGTCAGCGCCAGCAAGCTGACGTTTTCCTAAGCCAACGCCAAGTACGCCGCTAGGCCTCGAGGGAAGGTAATGAACCGCCGAGGCGGATTCCGGGAAAGAAAAGCAACAGCAGAATCCATTTGGTTTGGCAACAAGTCCCTGATTGCCGACCACACGAGAAGCCAGAATGAGGAAGCGCAGTTGGGACCGCTTGATAGTAAAGGCGTGAGCGGAGACTTCCTAGTAGAGGAGCAGCAGGACAGATGCCAGGAAACGCCCACCGCACACACTAGTCGTTCAAAGGCGTGCTGGGAATCAGGAGACTCGGCTGCTTACGGTTCTTCATTTCGAATCAACCGAAGTCGCTGGATAGCGCTCGGATTGCTAACCGTGTCGTATTCCTAGTAGTCTAATGTCCCTGCGCCCAGCACGATGTCGAATGACTAGATGCGGACTGCCGAATGCTGACAGCCGGTTTAAGGAGCCAACAATGAAGACGAATTTCGCTGTCCTTGTCGCATTTCTTCTGTCCATAACCATCCTAGCTGCCGCCCAACAAAACAAAAGCAAACGTCCGAGCCCTCCTGCGAACGCGGAATGCAGGTTCTCCAGCGGCAAGACCATTAAGGTGGAGTACTCAAGTCCGCGCGCAAAGGGACGAAAGATCTTCGGTGACCTGGTACCCTATGGCAAGGTGTGGCGTACCGGCGCCAACGAAGCAACTTCGTTCGTCACCGACACCGGTCTCACCGCCGGCGGCAAGGACATACCTGCGGGAAGTTACACCATTTTCACCATTCCCGATGCCGACAAGTGGACGCTGATCATCAACAAAACAACTGGGGTATGGGGTATTCCCTACAAGTACGAATCCGAGGAGCTGGCGCGGGTGGATATGAGTGTCTCGAAGACCCCGGCTCCGATCGAAAACTTCACCATCGCCTTTGATCACCAGGGCGATACTTGTACCATGCGCCTGGAATGGGAAAACACCCGCGCGCAAGTAGACTTTCAAGAGAAGAAGTAGGTAGCGGACGGGAGGACAGAAGAGAAATTCACAACTCTGCCCGTTCTCAAAAGGCGTAGAATTTTTGTGCGGAAACAAGCAACCCAGCTTCTACGGGAGGTCTTATGCCCGTCTATGATTATCTCTGCAGTGATTGCCACAAAGAATTTGAAACCGTTCTGACTCTCGACGAGCACGATCACCAAGCCATCAAGTGCCCGCACTGCGGGAGCAAGCATGTCGAGCAGGAAGTAGCCGCGTTCTTTGCCGTGACTTCAAAGAAAAGCTAGGGATCAGCAACCGAGGACGCCAAAGGTTTTTCCTTCGTGCCGAATGTGCCGAGGGAAGTCCTTTCGGGTGAATGGCTTCAAGGTTTCCACCGCAGCACGGGTTTGCGTGCCGCCGTAACTTCGTCGAGGCGCGAGACGCGGGTTGAGTGCGGGGCGTCGAGCACGGTCTTCGGATCTTCCTCAACTTCAGCCGCGATCGATCGCATGGCTTCGATGAAGAGGTCCAATTCTTCCTTTGGTTCACTCTCGGTCGGCTCGATCATCAGAGCACCCGGCACGATGAGGGGGAACGCCGTCGTATAAGGATGAAAGCCATAATCGATCAGACGCTTGGCGATATCCATCGTGTGCACCCCTTTTTCCGCCTGCAACCTGTCGCTGAACACGACCTCATGCATGCTGGGTGTTTCATAGGGCAGATCGTAAACGCCTTCCAGCCCCCTGCGAATATAGTTGGCGTTCAAAACAGCATCTTCGGTGGTCTGCCGCAGCCCGTCGGGACCATTCGCCAGGATGTAAGCCAGCGCGCGCGTGAACATCCCGAAGTTGCCATAAAATGCGCGTACCCGTCCGACCGATTGCGGGCGGTCATAATCGAATCCCAGGGTTCCATCCGCCTTGGTAACGAGGACTGGCTTAGGAAGAAACGGTTCCAGAGGCTGTCGCACGGCGACCGGGCCGGAACCGGGCCCACCGCCCCCATGGGGGGTTGAGAAGGTCTTGTGCAGGTTCAGGTGCAGCAAGTCAACGCCAAAATCGCCGGGCCTGGCTTTACCGACCAGGGCATTCATGTTCGCGCCATCCATGTAAAGGAGACCGCCCTGGCCATGAAGAATGTCGGCAATCTTGTGAATCTCCTGTTCGAAGACGCCCAGGGTGTTGGGATTGGTAAGCATCAGCGCAGCGATATTCTCATTCATCTGCGCGGCCAGCGCCGCCACATCCACCATGCCAGCCGAGTTTGATTTCAGGTTCTCTACGGCATAGCCGACAGTCGCCGCGGTTGCGGGATTCGTGCCATGGGCGGAATCGGGAATAAGGATCTTCTTGCGCGGGTTGCCCTTCGATTCGAGATAAGCCCGCACCAGCAACAGGCCGGTAAGCTCGCCATGAGCACCGGCAGCCGGCTGCAGGGTGATCGCGTCCATTCCAGTAATTTCGATGAGGCACTCGCTGAGCAATTTCATAACCCGCAGTGCGCCCTGAGAAATCCTCTCCGGTTGATAGGGATGCCCGTTAGCGAGACCCTCCAGGCGAGTAACCACTTCATTCACCCGCGGGTTGTACTTCATCGTGCACGAGCCCAAGGGATACATCCCGAGATCAATGGCATAATTCCACGTCGAAAGCCGGGTGAAATGACGGATGATTTCGATCTCGCTGACCTCGGGCAGGTTAGCGAGTTCTTTCCGCTCCGCCGGGCCCAGAAGAGTGGCCGTATCCACTTCCGGAACATCGAGCGGGGGCAATTTCCAAGCTGCTTTTCCCGCAGAAGACTTCTCGAAGATCAGTCCTTCGTTCTGGCTGAGGTGGCGCGTTGCTTTGCGCGTCGTATGCTTCACCGCACCACCTCCTCGGCCTCGGCCGCAGGCTCGCCGGCTTCACTCTCGGCCAGCATTCCGACGGCCGTATCAATGGCGCTGCGCGTTGTCATCTCGGTACAACACCAGAGCGCCGCGTTGCCAAGTTCGGGAAAGAATTTCCGTAAAGGAAAGCCTCCGACAATCTTATGACCCAGCAGCCGGCTATTGATTACCGAGGCGTCTTCCTTCGTCTGCACCACAAATTCATTGAATCGAGGCGCACGGCCGAAGAGCACTTTGGCGTGTTTGCCAAACTGCTCGGCCGCGTAAGCGGCCTTGGCCAGGTTCTGTTTCGCCAGCTCCTTGAGACCAACTTTTCCATAGACGGTCATGAATATGTTGGCCATCAAAGCGATTAGCGCCTGGTTGGTGCAAATGTTGGACGTGGCTCGTTCGCGACGGATATGCTGCTCGCGGGTGGCCAGGGTCAGAACGAATCCGCGCTTGCCCCTTCGGTCGACGGTTTGGCCCACCAGCCGCCCCGGCATCTGCCGAACATTCTGCTCACGCGTGGCAATGACTCCGCAGTAAGGACCTCCGAATCCAAGCGGCACGCCGAAAGACTGCGCCTCCATGGCCACGATGTCGGCTTGCCGCGGCGGATCCACAATCCCCAGGGACACTGCTTCGGCAATGGCAACGACCAACCGGACATCATATTTGTGGACAATTTCCGCGATCGCGACCACATCTTCAATGGTGCCGAAGAAGTTGGGCGACTGAATCAACACGCAGGCAGTCTCGGGCGTAATCGACCTTTCCAGCTCTTCGAGGTTGACGCGGCCATTTCCCTCGAACCCGACCTCCCTGATCGGCATACCTTGATGATGTGCGTATGTCGAGAGCACTTCTCGGTATTCGGGGTGGACGCTGCGCGCCACCGTAACCGCACGCCGGCCGGCCAGTCGTACCGCCATCAAGACTGCTTCGGTCGATGCCGTTGAGCCGTCGTACATGGAGGCATTAGCCACGTCCATGCCAGTCAGCTCGCTGATCATCGTCTGAAACTCAAAAATGGACTCAAGCGTCCCTTGCGAGACCTCCGCCTGATATGGCGTGTACGCGGTGAGAAACTCTCCTCGCGAAATAAGTGAGTCAATGATGACAGGTCGATAATGGTAATAAGCGCCCGCGCCTAGAAAGCTGGTGTAATCATCGCCATTTTCGCGCGACCGCTGCCGGAACCAGTCCACAATCTCGGATTCGGCCATCTGGCGAGGAACATCCAAATCGCCCGTCACACGGTATTCCGGGGGAATTGGGGCAAACAGGTCATCAATTGACCGCCGGCCGATGCTTTTCAGCATGGCCGCGCGGTCGGCAGGTGATTTAGGCAAATAGCGCATGGGAACTCTCTTAGATGTTCGCCGCGGTCATTTCGAACCTGGTCGCCGGGCGAGGCAGAAACTCTGATTCCGACGGCGGCGTCAAGCCGGTGATGATCGGAAACTCCCAAACCGCGGTTGCGATCCCGATCCGCGCGCCTCTCAATGTCCGCCTTCTTCGGCAATGAACTTCTCGTAATCCCCGGCGGACATGAGCGACTCCAGCTCGCCAGGATTCTTTAGGGTGACCTTAATCATCCAAGCGCCATTGGCATCTTGATTGATCTTCTCGGGAGAGGTGGCCAATTCACCATTGACATCTGTCACGGTACCGGAGGCGGGGGCGAACAGATCCGAAACCGCCTTGACCGACTCTACGCTGCCGAAAGTCTTCCCCGCAGTGAGCTCCGACCCGGGCTTGGGTAACTCCACAAAAACAATGTCTCCGAGCGACTGCTGGGCGTAGTCGGTAATACCGATGGTAGCGGTGTTGCCCTCAGGTTTAATCCACTCGTGCTCTTTGGTGTATTTGAACTGCGCAGGATAAGGCATGATAGCTTCTAGCTCCGGCTTGTTAGCTTTCAGCAAGATTGCCTTTGGCGAACCTTGGTCTCCATGGTTGTTAATGCTTCTTCGGCCGCTGGTAAAAAGGCGTGGGCACAATCCGTGCCGCAACTGCCTGCCCGCGGATCTCAACCTTTAAAGTCCCTCCAACCGCCGCCGATTCTAGAGGAACATACGCGAGGGCAATATTCTTCTTGAGGAACGGCGCATAGGACCCGCTGGTGACATATCCGATCTCTTTTCCCGAACTATCCAGAACTTTGTACCCGTCGCGCGCAATCCCCCGTTCCATCATCTCCAGCCCGACAAGCCTCCGCTCGACGCCCCGGGCCTTGGCCTCCTCGAGAGCACCGCGTCCGATGAAATCCATCTTCTCCAACTTGCAGAAACGGTCAAGACCGGCCTCCCAGACATTGATGCTTTCGGAAATCTCATGCCCATAGAGAGGAAGTTTGCCCTCAAGGCGCAGCGTGTTCCTTGCTCCCAGGCCGCAAGCCACAATTCCGAACTCTCTACCCGCTTCCAGCACTCGGTTCCATACCATGGCGCTCGTACTTTCGGCAGAGGGAACGTAGATTTCAAAGCCGTCCTCCGCGGTATAGCCGGTGCGGGCGATAAGAATGTTCGCCAACCCGCAGACCGTGCCATGCGTAACCCAGTAAAACCTGACGGCGGACAAATCAGCGTCAGTCAATTTCTGAAGCACGCGAATCCCATTCGGGCCCTGGATGGCGATCTGCGTGTATTGGTCGCTAAGGTTCTCGACAAAGCAATCAAATCTGCGCGTATTGTCGCGCACCCAGCTGAGGTCCTTCTCGCGCGTGCCGGCATTGATGACCAACAGGTAATCGAACTCGGCGAGCCGGTGCACGATCACGTCGTCCACGAAGGTACCTTGTGGGTACAATAGAGCGGAGTACTGTGCCTGCCCGATTGCCAATCGAGCCGCATCGTTCATCGTTAGGTGCTGGACTGCGAACAACGCCTCGGGGCCAACCAGGCGAATGTCGCCCATGTGGCTCACATCGAAAACCCCGACGCTCGTCCTGACCGCGTTGTGCTCCGCAATAATCCCCCCGCTGGCGGGGTACTCGACCGGCATATCCCAGCCATTGAACTCGACCATTTTGGCGCCCAGGTGGCGGTGAACGGCGTTCAAGGCAGTCTTGCGAATGGTCGGAGTCGTCGCCTCAACAGCGGACAATGGTCAGATCCTCTACCAGCAGTGGCTGTGCTGCCGAGATGGTGAGACTCATTACCGTACCACGCAGTGCGCGCAGGCTTCAACCGCAGGAGCCAGCTCAACGTTCCCGCGTCCGATCTGGGACGAAGACTCGAGAAAGCGATTCGAACCCGAAAACGCGGCCTCCTAGAAACGGTACTCCACCGCCTCGGCTATCGCTTAACGTTGGTCGCGAAATTGGGAAGGCTGAACCCGGACGCCTCAGTCAAGGAGAGCTAATGTCGAATTCGCCAGTAACGGCATATTCATCCGCTGCCCAGAAGCGAGCTACATTGTCTTTATAGCTAGCAGCGAGAAACCAGGTCATGTGCTCGAAATCGGAAGGAAGGAACAACGCTGTCATTCCGAGCGTTACTGCATTCTATGTCAGGTCGAGCCCGA
>JBPYDQ010000023.1:0-3995 GCA_051986135.1 Terriglobales bacterium
TTGGTAAACGTGGTCGGATCCCATACCTCGTCATCTGCATTCAAGCCCACAAACCAACGGAACAACAAGTTGTAGTCCATTTCTTCCATCAGCAAACGCTCACTGCGGATGGTGTACAGCATCTGCAGCAACTGCGCCCGCAACAGTTTCTCCGGAGGAATCGACGGCCGCCCCACGGTGGCGTACATTTTGTCAAACCGTGCCGACAACTGGGCGAGCACAACATCCACCATGAACCGGATGGCGCGCAGGGGATGATCCTTGCGCACGCGGCTATCGGGAGAAAGATAACTGAAGATATGATTCTGCTGCTGATCGGTTCCGCGCATGCTTTCTCGTAACATAGTCGGCTGTGGATTAGCAGTACTTTTTCAGCATCCTGCTAGTACTACTGTGTTACAAAAAAGGAACTCCACAAAAAGGGCAACTTGAGAGTTGCCGTATCAGAGCCCGGGCAATGATTTGTCGAAGGCTCGCGATGGAGCAGGGGTTATGTCTTTCGCCGCGTACCGGCCGAGCCCCGAGGGCGGAATTCGGGTGGCAGTTCGCATTGGGGTAGTTCCAATTGGCCGGCGCGGGCAGAGGGGGAAAAACGGCTCCGTTCGGCCACTAGGAACCCATAGGCCGCAGTGCAGAGGGTGGCGTGATGGTGAAAGCCGCGCCAACGGCGTCCTTCATAGTGACCCAATCCGAGTTCTTGCTTCAGTTCTTCATAGTCGCGCTCGATGATCCATCGATGTTTAGCCAAGTACACCAGGTCCCGCAGCTTTGTATTGGCGGGCAGAGTGGATAACCAATACTTGGTCGGTTGCTTTTCCTCCTTCGGCCATTCGATCAGCAGCCATTCCTCAGGACGCGCGTGCCGGCTCCAGTAGTCGCGATGCGCGGGACGGATGCGCACAGCACCAAAACGGGAACGTAGCGCCTTACGAGTTCCTTCCCGCCAGCTCACTGTCTTCCAGGCGGAAGCCGGCAGACTCATAGCCAGCTCGCAAGCGGTCACGGGATGGTGCCGTTCATTGCGTTGTAATAAGGCAGGAGGACGGCCGGTTCCTTTCCATTTCTTCTTGGGTAATGGTTCCTGCCCTGGCGGCCACACACTTACAGATGACTGGATGCCTAATACATACAACAAATCTAAAGCGGTAATGCCATCGCGAAACTTTGTGTCGTTGCCATAACCCGCGTCGCCCAGCACGGGCGCTTTCGGGATACCCCGTTCTAGGGCCGAGCCGATCTGTTCCAAGGAAATCTCTGGCTTGGTTTGAAATTTGATTTCCTCAGGTACGCCCGTGGCTTCCCTTCGCTTCTTATCTTCGCTCCACACTTCCGGTAAATAGAGACGCCAAGCGATGGGCAGACTTGCTGCTTCGGTCGTGACCGACAAGCTCACGACCACTCGGCAATTCTCTTGCTTACCGACTTGCCCGCAGTACTGCCGTGTAACGCCCACCGAGTGTTTTCCCTTTTTCACCAAGCCCGTGTCATCCACCACCCAGGCTTCGATCGGTGCTTGTTTCAGCATCGCGGGCAGCGCGTAGTGCCGTACGGCTTCGAGAACGTCTTCATCACTCCAGGGAGAGTCGGCCACAATATGGTGTAACGACTGGTGGGTTTGGCGTACGTTCTCCGGACAGAGGCGTGCCGCCATAGGCTCTACACTCTTACGTTCCCCTGGTAAGAGTAAGCCGGTGCAATAGGACTTCAGTGGAGATACGCGATCTTCGTGCCCCGCGGCTTGCGCCAGGCTATCTAAATAAGCCGCGAAGCGTTTTTCTTGGGCGCCTGGCGCAACAGATTTAGCGCTCATGAATGCAACTTAGCATGACGCAAACATATCGCATCCATTTTCAGCAGGTGGGTATCAAGTTTTATAACACAGTAGTACTAGAGCACTAGCAAGTCTGAAGGCGAGACTCTATTACAACACACAACCTGAGTACATTGCCGTGCGCTCAGCATACGACTTACCCAGCCATAAGACCGGTTAGAGCGTCCGGACTAATTATTTAACGCCACCGAAAAGTTACATGGCCGTGACGGATCAATGACAATTCAGGCAGGCGTGTTTTGCTAGCCTCGAGAACGCACGGGGTGCTTCGGCTACACCCGGCTCTGCCCTTTCGGATTATGAATGCTCGTTGCGCATTGCTCGAGGGAAAGTTCCACGGAGCGCCGAATTGTGT
This sequence comes from Terriglobales bacterium, assembly GCA_051986135.1. Taxonomy (GTDB): domain Bacteria; phylum Acidobacteriota; class Terriglobia; order Terriglobales; family Acidobacteriaceae; genus Gp1-AA122. The sequence goes on from JBPYDQ010000023.1 coordinate 2,187, forward strand.
CGCGCGGTCGCAGGCGACTCTCGAACCACGAAAGTTAAAGGAGTGTCGCGAATTTTACAAACGGTGGAGTTCCCAGGTCTTCACCTTTTGCTCGCTCCTTTTAGGAGAACCACAACGAGCCGAGTTGTGCACCGAACAGGTATTTCTCTTATTCTTTCAATCAGAAGGCTGCCAGTTGACGGGCTACTCCGAAATTCCGGTTGCCCTCTTGCGCTTTGCCCATGACATTGCCGAGGTCCGTTGCCATCGACCGCCGGGAACCAACATAAAGTCCCGAGCCCAGACTCTACTCACACTCGCTTTTGAAGACCGCGCCGCTTTCATCCTGGTCAGCGTACTTCGACTGAAACCCTGGGTTGCAGCCGTTGCCCTGAGAATCGACCGGGAAGAGGTGCGCCGGCGGTGGCTGAACGCGGCCCTCGAACTGCGAGGTCTCTGGCCAAACCCAAATGAAATGCAGGTGAGAACGGAAGGGGAGGTGTAGGATCGAGTCCAGTGACAGTGGATAGAATTTAAGCTACAATCCCGTGACGTATCACTGACACTTTCCTTGGGTGATTTTAGTAGCCTAAGGTCTCGTTCGATTCCGCGGGCCGGAGACGGCTTAGAATCATCGCGCCCCGCCGCCGCAATTTAAATCCAGGAGCCACCTCATGCGGCCTCAATTGCCCGCTCTGTTGCTCGTGGCGATCATGCTTCCGGCAACGGGCGATACACTCGCCAGAGTTCCAGACCAGTCATCGAGCGCGTCGGGAAACGTCCAGGTCATAGAAGTCACGGCCAAAAGATACGACTTCACTCCATCGTCGATTCGCGTCAAACAGGGCACGAAAGTCGAGCTCAAGATTACCGCGACTGACCATTCTCACGGGTTCAAGATCCAAGAGTTCCCTGAAGGTGGCAAGGCGACCAGCCCAGGGCTGGTTTTCTCTTCCCCGCAGGATTGCCTGAAAATAGAGGAAAAGCAGACACAGACGACTGAGTTTGTGGCGCAAACCCCGGGAACGTATCCTTTCAGGTGTTGTGTTCATTGTGGATGGCACCACCGGTCGATGAAGGGCGAATTGATTGTAGAACCGTGACCATTCCTAGAGCGGCGGGAAATATGCAGGACCTCGTGAACTTCGCCATTACCGATCTTCAAGCTCGAGTGGCCGACGATTTTAGCGTGTTGTGGGCGGGCCGAGAACACAATCCCGGGCCGGTCTATATCGAACTCGATCGCACAGCCGGCATGCGCAACGCGGGAAGCCTCGATTACGGCTCTCGCCGCGCATGCGCTGAGTTTCACGTATGGCTCAGTTTTCCTGAGTTTGCGAGGACGCTGAACGAACTCGAAGCTGATCCCGAGCTCACGCGGCCGGTGTCGGCGGTCGTCCGTTCCGAAGGCGATATTCTGGGCGACCACAGCTTCGTGCTCAGCGGCCGGTGTGATCTAGCCGGGCATGCCCTTCTGCTGCCCGGGGAAACAAGGGCTTCTCTTTTGCCCGGTACCTGAGCCGCGGATGACGGCTCCCGGTCGGGAGCCGAAATTCGAGAAGCACTGCGGCGGGGCGATCGAGTTTCCTGGCATTTTGCTCCCTACGAGAAAAGACTCCGTTTCACACTCCCGCAGGCACTCGGAGGACAAACCTTCAACCTCTCGATCGAAGGCGGGTACAGATTCCGCGGCCTACCTGACGCTTCCGCCGTCCTTTGACATGGCCCAAGGCGTTCCCTTTCTGTTGCTCACCGGCGCCACTGGCCTGGTTGGCCGAGGGTTGATCCGATACCTGTCCCAACCGGCCCGCCAGTTAGGCTTGCTCACCC
>JBPYDQ010000024.1:0-6624 GCA_051986135.1 Terriglobales bacterium
GTCAAGAACAAGGCCCTGACAGCGGTATCACGCTGTCAACGCTCTCTTGCGATCGTGTGAACCACCCGCCCACTGGCAATTGTCATTCACCAATGTTGCTCCCGGCGCCTTATGAATTGACAATTACGGCGGCACGGTTTCGACGAGCAAGCATTTTCTGGGCTGCTGCATCCAGGAGAAGCGCCAGAAATTCCACCGATCATGTTGAATATCGCTGCCGCTCGTACCACGGTGCAGGTTGGACTGCCGCGAGCTGAAGTGGCCGAAGAGCAAATGACGGCCGAAGTAGAAACCCCGCGTACTGGGCATCATTCCTGGTGGTCACGAAAAGAAAGAGCCAGTTTGTGCCAAGTTTTTCAACAGTCTTAAGTTGTCTCTGGCACGCCTGAACTTGCCTGAGCGGCAAGAGCGGAATCAGTCACTTCACCTTCAGTGACATTTCTCTATTGACTTCGCTCCGTTGGCAGGCGGATAATTCGCGCCGGTTCAGGAGAGCCACTCGCACAACACCTCGCGATGTAAGCGACCTTCCCTTCGCTCTCTTAGACTAATCGGACCAACCCAAGAGAACCCCATCGGCCCTGGTGGGCCCAACAGCGATACGACAGGTGTACATCCGATGCAAGAAAACCGTAGTCTCCTGCTGCATAATTTCACTATTGTCCCGCGCGGGGCTATTGCGACGTTCAGAGCAGAAGCGGAGGAGTTATGGGTTCCAACAAGCGAAAAACATGGTTGATCGTGCCGCTCATCGTGATTGCTTTCGTAGTTCTTGCTGAACCTGCTGGCGCGACGTTCCCAGGAAAGAACGGTAAGATCGCCTTTCTTGAGGGGCCGGATATCTTTACGATCAATCCCGACGGGAGTGATGAAAAGCAACTCACGTCTTTCGGGTCCAGCGGCGGCTCCGCATGCTGCCAGGCCTGGTCGCCCAACGGAAGACAATTAGTCTTTACAGTGTTTACCTCAAGCACGGCTGCGGGCCAGCTCTGGATTATGAACGCGGAAGGTAGCAACCAACATCAATTGTTCGTCGATCCTGCTTCAGACGATGACGAGAGCCCCACTTTTTCGCCAGACGGCAGCCAGATTGTTTTCAACCGTTGCCACATCCCAAGTGGTCTCAGCTTCGTGCAATGCGGTACATTCCGAATCGAAGGTGACGGCACGGGGCTTACGGCAGTCTCAGGATTTAATTCAAACCCCGATGTTGATGATCTCTCGCCGGTGTATTCACCAGACGGCAAGACAATCGCAGTCGCCAGTTTCATGCGAGGCGGCCTTCTGTGTGCGATTTATCTTATGGACGCCAACGGCTCGAATATCCGGCAGCTCACCCCTGCGGTAGTTGAGGCGTTTGGACCTGACTGGTCGCCGGACGGGGAAAAGATTGCGTTTTGGACCCACATCTTTTATCCGCGAAACACAGACAGCACTGAGATCGGCGTGATCAACTCTGATGGGACCAGCTTGAGGCTGCTCACGAATCCGAACAAGCCGTTCGACTTTTCACCATCGTGGGCCCCGAAAGGGAATGCTCTGGTTTTCGAGCGCGACTTCTCGACCACCAAATTCTCCATCTTCCTCCTCAATCCGGATGGGAGCGGCTCTGTCGAGCTGCTGACACGAGTTGGAATGGTATCTCGTTCTGCGGCACAACGGATAAGTAGACGTACCGGTGAGAGGCTGGCGGCAAAGCACCATATCACGCTGATCGACGCGGGCGGTTTTTTCCCGCGCTGGGGATCGGCCCCCAATTAGCGCGCGAGATGCAACCTAGCCGAGCGTCGGCTGAGGCGGTTCGCAAAGGAGGCATGATGCGCACTCTTAGATCCGTCCAGAGTCTTCCCGTTGGCTACGCCGTATTTGTCGTGTTCGCAACGTTGTTCCCGGGTATTCCCGCACAGGCCACCTCTCCAGGACAGAATGGCCGAATTGTTTTCCCAGCCAGCCCGAGCGGATTCTTTCAGTTGTATACCATCAATCCTGACGGAACCGACCTCGTCCAGATTACTAACCGGGCTGAAACGGCCTTCTTTGCATGGTCGCCGCATTTCTCGTCGGACGGAAAAAGAATTGTCTTCGCTTACGGGCCAATGGACACGAACGGTACTGCCCATCCCGATGTTTACGCAGTCCATCCCGATGGAACAGATCTGCGGCGACTGACATTTGATGGACTATCCGGGAGTCCAAATTGGTCACCCGACGGGAAGACTATCGTGTTTGCCCGAATATCCCCACGCACCGGCGTTAACGTTGTCACCACCATGGGCGCTGACGGGACGGGCAAGAGAAGTCTCACCAGTGACTTCTGGGACAGCCTCCCAGCTGCATACACCCCGGACGGAAGTCGAATAGTGTTCTACAGCCAGCGAGGCGGCTTGGCTTCGGCCATCTGGATCATGAACCGAGACGGCTCAGATCAGACCCGATTGACACCGCCACCTGTTGAGGGGGCACCGACGGACGTCTCACCCGATGGTCAGCGCATTTTATTCTTCAACCACAACAATTCGGATCTGGCGCAAGCTATTTGGGTGATGAACATCGACGGAACCGACCTGAAGCAACTCACCCATCCTAAAGGCAGGGTGCTTGTAGCTGACATACTGGGTGCCTATTCCCCTGATGCAACCAAAATCGTGTTCATCAGTAATCGTTTCAATCTGAACCGAGCCGATCTGTTCACCATAAATGCAGATGGCTCACACCTCAAGCGGATCGCCATCGGAGTCGGTTTTGGACCAAGCTGGGGCGCGAAGCCGTAGGGTATCTGCGGCTGAATGCATATTCCGGGACATGTGAATAAGGGTTACGGCGCGATGTGAATAAGGATTCCGGGAGGATGGGAATACGGATTCCGGGGATGTGAATAGAGCCAGTCGCCAGTGTCGGCAGTTCCTTTCCATGTGCTGGCGGTCCTTCGCGAGCATTTCTATGGGGAGAAACGGCTCCATGAGGGACTTAAATACCTTTGTTCCTGCCGGTTCTGATCCGATGTTCTCCAATGCCGCTGTAATCAATGCTCGTGGAGAGATCGCCGGGGCCGGAGTACATCGTCCACGACCCCCAGATCTCTGGAATCCGTTCCACGGTAGGGGAAACTTGGTAGTGGATTCGAACTAAGCGAGTTAGTCTGGATGTGGAGGTGAGCACACTACCTGGTTGGCAGGCCATTGTGCGTTCCCCGAATCGGACGATGTTGATTGCGCTCCCTCATCACGCTCGGCCCCGCCGCCTGGGAACTTTGGCGAGCTCGGGTTTTTCGCAAGGGCTTGATTCGAGCAGTGCGCTCGAACCTCGACGGCGTCAATCGCTCTGCTGGTTTCTTTCTTGAACTCGGCCGCCAAGCCCGGGCCTCAGGAAAGAGGGCGAGCCGAAATCTCTGAAAGCATAATCGGAATTGCGGACGCGAGACCGGCGATTTCTCGTCATCAAAAGAATTCCGGCTCATTCGGAAATCCACTGCCCCAAGCTTGAAATGAAGTGCCAGTCAAACTAGCACGCTACAGAAACGGCTTGGAAATTTCACATGGCAACCGCGCACTCCCAACAATCTATACATTTCATGGATGCTCTCGACGAAACGAGACGCGCACTTGCTCGAGCAAACCGTCGAGAAGCTTGTGCGGTTCGGACAGCGAGTCGAGTCACACCCGAGGAGATGATCTCGCTGCTCGACTCAGGCATAAGCATCCACGATCTCTTCGCGTTCCTCGCGGCGAAGTCCTCGGGAGCCGCGTAGGATCGCGCCGGGCAACGAGGTAAAGACAGACGATTTCCGAGCGGCGCAGACTGGCGTATGATCTGAGGCCACACCCAGACCCATTGACCGGCCAGCCGAACGTAGCCGGGGAAGTCCGAACTGGTACAGCGCCGACCTTATCCCATCTGCAAACAGATGAGATGAGGTTAAGTCCAAGATTTGCAGCCCACGACGTCTCATTCGAAATATGTCTATGCTGTCAGCTTCTGTCTTGGGCTGGAACCAACTCCCAATTCGATGAGCCATTCTTTGACATTGGCGCCGATAACGTCAGGGTGATCCTCCTGCAGGTAGTGAAACCCTGAGCTAAGCTGAACCACGTTGCAGTTCTTAAGCCCTTTGGCAAAGCTCGCAGCGAAGGCCGGCGAGATAAGTGCGCCTGGATTTCCCACGAAAAGTAACTTTGGGTAAGACGACTGCGCTAAAGCGCGGTGTGCTTGCTCCAGGGTGGAATACACATCTGCCGGTTCCCCAGCGATTGGCAATTCGTTCGGGAAGCGCCACGTGGGACGACGTGACGCGGGAGAGGGAAAGGGTGCACGATAGACAGCCATCTCGTCTTCGGTCAGTCTATGAACCATCGCCGCTGGAAGCACTCTTTCTACGAACATATTGTCATTCAGGATCATCTTCTCGCCCACACCTGGCGTTCTGAACTTCTGGAACGTTTCGATTTGATCCGGGTGAAAATCCTTCCAGGTGGGCATTGGCCGGATGAACTCCATAAAGGCGAGGCCGCGAATGAACTCCGGTCTATACGCGGCCAAGTGAAATGCCAGCCCACTTCCCCAATCGTGGGCCACAACATACGCTGACGAGATGCCGATTTGTTCGAGAAACGCATCGAGGTAGCGAACGTGGTCGAAAAAGCGATATTCAATATCTGGTTTCCCCGATTGGCCGAAGCCGATGAGATCGGGTGCGATGCAATGAGCCAGTGGCGCAACCAATGGAATGATATTTCTCCATATGTATGACGAGGTCGGATTCCCGTGCAGGAAAAGAGCGACGGGTGCTTCACGATCGCCCGCTTCCCGGTAGGCCATGGTCGAATCCAGCACCTTTACTTGGGACAATACAACATCACTGACGACAGTCATTTCTGCTCCTTGAATACGGTTTGAAAAGCAATCTTTCTGAAGCGTTCGAGCGGTACCGGGCCACGTTCGATCTTCATACGGAGAATTGCGCCTTCCCATGACGCTAGGAGGAACTCGGCGAGATCCATCGGATCGAACGTTGAATCGATTTCGCCGAGGACTTGAGCCTCGGCGATACACTTGGCAAACGGGAGACGCCACTCCTCGAAGATGGACTCCAACCTCTGACGCAAGAGCTTGCTTTGAGAGGAGGTTTCCAGACTGAAATCGCCGATCAAACATCCGCGACTCCATTTTTCCCTTGCCAGGACGTCACTGATGATCTCCAGATAACGCTGTAACCGCTGCCGGGGAGTAAGGGACTTGTCCTCCAGGGCCTTCCTCACAGTCCGCTGCAAATTGGCAAAATAGCGGTCGAGTACTTCCTTGGCAAAGGCCTCTTTGGAACGAAAATGGTTGGTGAAAGAGCCATGCGGAGCGCCAGCGGCTTCACAGATATCGCGCACGGTCGCTCCCGAATATCCCGAGCGAAACATCACCTTGAGGCCAGCGTTGAGAATATCTTCGCGAAGTGAGGGCTTGCTCATGACAGTATAATACGCACGAGCGTATTATACAGTCAAGCACTCTTTTTCGTTGTCCATATTGGGAACCCGCATACTCACGGCTCCTGCAGATCACCACCGGCAACTGAGAAATACCCTAGAGCTAGGCCACCCTGTAGTTCGCGGCGAACACGAAAACTGGTAACGGGTTCCGTTGGGTTCCGGATCGCCCGTGATCCGCCAGGAACGGCATCCGTCAACCGAGCTTCGCCTTCCCACGACACAGCTTCGGAGAAGTAATTCAAATTGAGACGGCGAGGTAGCATCTCAGTCGTGGCGAGCCCTGGCAGGTTGACATCATTGCCTGCATGGATTACTTCTATCACTACTCGTGGCCTCTTAGCGCAATTGCATTCCGATGATACCGATGATATAAGCTGCCACGGCCATAGAGCGATGACCGGCGTGCTTGGACGTTCGGGAAAACTCGGAATGAAATGCTTTTTCAAATCATGATGTGTTGCGCTTCGTTACTTGAAACAGTGAGAGAGAACTCTGCAAGGTTCTGCTGGCACTGAGCAGAACTGGCGTTTGCGCCCGTGGGGCTGGCGCGCTTTTGCTGAGCCCAGGGCGGACCTAAACTTTACCGGAGACGTTGGCATGAAAATCGTCGTGCTGATCGTGAGGTTGCTGCTCGGGGTGACGTTTTTCGTCTTCGGCCTGAATGCCTTTCTGCAATTTCTCAAGGGCCCTATACCCGGCGGCCTCGCCGGACAGTTTCTTCAGGCTCTATTCCAGTCGCACTATGTGTTGGCGATCGGGGCAGTGCAGGCGGTTGGCGGCGCACTGCTGCTGATCAATCGCTATGTTCCGCTGGCGCTGACGATTCTTGGGCCGGTAATTGTAAATATTTTGCTCTACCATCTGCTGCTCAATCACGAAGGCATCGGGGGCGCGCTGATCGTGGCGCTGTTCTGGTTTGTGTTGTTCTTCCACTATCGCCAGTACTTTTCCGGGATCTTTACCGCAAAGGCTGCGTCTGCGTCGTGACAGCGGATGCTTGCGGGTTTGCCCGCAGTCCGAAGCCGTTTTGCGCGGACCTCAGGAGCTGAAGCGCGGGTTGTCTGCGTTGGCTGGTGGCACGAAGCACGCCCGTTTAACTGACAGAGGATCCGACCGAGCAAGATCCAGTGTTCGCGCGCTTAGTCGC
>JBPYDQ010000025.1:0-13325 GCA_051986135.1 Terriglobales bacterium
ATTCTCTCTGGACAAATCTTTCGCGGTCAGAAACCGGATCGGTTGACCAGTGCTTGGTGATGTCGGAAGTAAACATCGGCCAGGTGCGTTGCTTCCATGCCAGTGGCGCATATTTTTCCAGTGGGTCGCGGCCGGAGTTAGTCTGCTCGATCAGCCACTCGCCGCGTTCCCAGTAAAGCGTTGGTACTTGCCAGGTCTGGTTCTTCACGAAAAGCGCAATCAAATCCTGCGCTCGCTTCGGATCGTACGTGGAAAGAAACCGTCCGCGCCCCGGCCCTCGCGGTTGCTTCATCAATTCATCTTCAGCGGTCGAGCAGCCTTCAAATACTCCCGTCAGGTGCTCGACACTTTTTTGTCTGGCATTCGAAGCCTCGACTGCGCGGACCGCATCCGGCACATGACCCACAAAAACAATACCCAACTTCTTAGCTTCGTCGGCAGCCGCGAAATAACCCTCCCGCGGAATCAACGACTGAATCTTGATGAAGTCTGCGCCACCTTTGTTTAGATCATCGACTGCTTTGCGTCCGTCAGCCGCATTGCTAATTGGTACCGAACTGGGGAATTGCGGCACGGGGCCGTCCAGCATGGGGCCAGAAATTACCATGCGCGGGCCAAGCATTTTACCGGACGCGATTTCAGCACGCCATTGCTTTAACGATTCCAGGTCTCCACCCATGTCGCGCACACCGGTAATGCCGTTGGCTAAAAAGAGCAGCGGGCTAATCTCTTCGTTCCTGGGCAGCCAATCCCCGAAAATTTCGTGGACGTGCATGTCCCAAAGCCCAGGAATGAGATATTTTCCCCGCGCTTCAATGACTCTGACATGTTTCGGAATTTGTACGCTTCGATCTTTTCCCATCGCACTGATCCGTTGTCCCTCGATGACCACTGTCATGTCCGGCTGTACTGGGTTTCCGCTGGCATTAATTACGTTCACATGCCTAAAAACTACAGCCCTATTGGAAGAAGCGGCGACTGCACTTGAGACCGCGAAGATGAGAAGACAACCAAACGTGATTCGCTTGCGCATGATCACCCCGCATGGATTGGGCATCATAACACTCACCTGATGGTATGAATGGATTCGATGCATTTTCCCTTCATGTTCATCTCGAAACGCCTTCGCTCGAACGGCGCAGGCAGTCACGGCGTTGTTTTAATGCGTTGGTTGAGATATTGATTGAACCAGCCAACGGAGCGCTCGATCATGTCACGGCTGTGTACCGCGTCGCCGAAATGGTGTCCTTCATGCGGATAAATGACCAGCCGCGTGGGCACACCGAGGGTCTTCAGGGCATGCCAGAATTCATACGACTGCGGAGGCGGACACTCGCCATCGCTATCGCCGACGACCACCAGCGTGGGTGTCTTCACTTGTTTAATGAAAGAAATCGGAGAGCTCTTGGCGTACGCCTCGGGATTGTCATAAACGCTGGTTCCCATAAACGGGATCAGCCACTGATCAACCTTGTTCTCTCCGTAGTAGCTGAGCCAATTAGAAATGCCTGCACCCGCAACCGAAGCACGAAAGCGATTCGTCTGGGTTACAGCCCACATTGCCATGTAGCCGCCATAGCTCCACCCGGTGATGCCCAACCGATCGGGATCGATTGGAGCGGCTTGTATGGCGCCATCAATGCCAGCCATGACGTCACGCAAGTCGCCGTAACCAAAATCTTTCACGTTCGCGGCTGTGTACTTCTCTCCTTGCCCGTAGCTTCCGCGAAAATTTGGCTGCAATACAAAGTATCCTTGGGATGGAAGCGCCATGGCGAAATCCCAGCGCGTAGGCCAATAAGGAATGACCGCCCACGACGGCCCCCCGTGTACCCGCACAACCAGAGGGTATTTTCGACTGGGGTCGAAAGTAGCCGGGTATGTCAGCCACCCCTGAACGGGGCCAATGTCAGTTGTCCAATGCAGGCTGACAGACTTGCCCCAGGCGGGACGCAGGCCGGCATTGCGCTTGGTGATCTGCTTCCAGTCGCCAATTTCACCCGCCCAGACTTCTGGCGGTTGCGCAAATGATTGCCGGACCACCGCCGACGATCTGCCGTCTCGCGCAAGCGACAAATTAGTGTTGTACGGCGCATCAGAAACGCGCTCGTCGCCGGCCCAAAGCTCGGATACTTTACTTGTAGAATTATTAACTTTAGCGATGGCCGTCCTGCCGTCGGCAATTGCCGAAAACATAATGCTCTTCGAGTCCGGCAGCCAAGCGATCCAGGATGCGCTCATCTTCATTCCCGGCGTGAGATTGACTTGGTTCCCGCCTCGCGCAGGAACCGAGTAAATGTCTCCGGCGACGATCGGTTCGTCACTCATGAGTCCGCCGATAAACGCGATTGTCTGCCCGTCTGGAGACCAGCGTGGTGCGCCGATTTGCATTCCGGGCGTTTCCAGCACGGGCACCATGGCGCTGGAAGCAGCATCAATCGAGAAGAGCCCTGCGACGTACCAGTTATTGTCGCCATTGCCGTGCGCCGCACTGATCACCAGGTGTTTGCTGTCCGGAGCCCAATCGAACTCGTAGACATACAGATCAGGTGGGGAGATTTGTCGCAGCTGCCCGGTTCTAAGATCAACGATCGCCAATCGTTGTTCATGAAGGTTCTCATCGATATCGCCGGAATCGGGAGTCTCGGCAGCGAGGGGGCCAGATGCGCGAGTCGCATCCTCGGTGAACAGGAATGCGATGCTCTGGCCGCTGGGAGACCAGGCAGGGGCGGATAAGAACCCCTTAAGATGCGTGAGTTGCCGGGAATGGTCGCCGCCAGCATCGGTAACGAAAAGCTGCAACTGGGCGTGCCCCGCGGCGTCGGACAGGAATGCGGTTTGGTTGCCATCCGGAGACCAGGCAAGGTCGTGTTCTTCATGCAAAGTTTTACCATCGCCAGCGGTAACTCTCTTCGAGGCGTTTGGGGCATTCAAGTCCGTAACATAGATAGCTGACTTGTCAGAACTTGTACCTTCCAGCACGGTGGCGGTTTCAACCCATGCTACTCGTCCGCCACTCGGCGAAATGGAAGCCTGTTGGAAAGAGTGCACGTCAAACATCGCGTGCGTAGCGTACGCTAGTTGAGGATTTATTTTTGAATAGGTTTGCGCCGTGGCTCGAAGACATGTAAGCGAAAGCAGCGCTGCGGCAAGTTCGATTTGACGTCGCATCACGTGACCTCCGTGTCCGTATTCAGGGAGCCCGACCCAGAAAGCCGTCATGCTGATGCGCAAGGCAGCAAAAGTCAAGCGGCCTCTAGTATCGCCGCTCCACTATGTGTTCGCACACCCTGGATTCGCATCGTTGGCATCCTCGTAGCCGGCGACAATCTGATAGAGACGTTGCCGCAACAGCGCTAGCGAGTCATGTTGGACCCCGGTCCTCCTGTCGGCCATCCCGGAGGTAAGCGGCCCAATCCTGGCTCAGATGACTACGCTGATCGAAGGCTCGCAGTGGTAGCAGACCGGCGTCGCTCGTGATCTGGCCACCGGAGAAATCGGCGCGGATCCATTGATGACGATAGAAGGAGAAGCTCAGTTGTGGTAAAACACTTTGTATCAAGTCACGATGCTCTGAAAGGGGATGCTGGGTGTGGAAGACCCAGTGTTCATCAACCTTTTAGAGCATCTTTCTTTTTTGGCCTAGAGACTTCGTGAATTATCCAGGCTAAGATCCCGTATTCAACGGCAACCGGAAGGGCCAGATACCGCGAACCTTAGTTGACAAGAAACTCTTCTCGCGGCTGAGAATGAATCATGCTCGTTTGGGTACTCCCACACCGGCCAGCGCTCGGAACGATTTCTCCAAAGGACAGCGATGAGAATTAGTTTGCGCATGGACGCAATTACGATAACACAGTGTTCTGTCTAGTTAGTTCTACGGTGTAGTTAGCCTACATCGCTAGAGTTCATTCCTGGAACGATAGTCACAGGAGAAACTCTGACCTGCTCTCCTGTACTTATTCGGCATTGTCTTCCCAGGCTTTCCCGAATTGGACCGAGTTGAAGAGGAACAGATACTGGTGGGGGTGTTTTTGTGTCCACGCACCCTACAAAAGAACTTTTTCCCTTCTGCATATTTCATCAGGCTCTTCAGCGGGTGGGACTGAGTTTTTAGGAGGCTTTTGTTTCGCGCTCATCTTATGGCTGCGCGGTAGGTTGGGACGTAGAAACAGATCTACGTGAGACCGCAGCCAGCTCCCCGGACATTAAGAGATACAAGCTTGCGCTTGTGGAACATATCAGATGTCCGGCGATTCGCGTAGCTTAAAGCAACACGGCAGGATGATGAAAATGAAACTGCGGACGCGAAATGGAGTACACAAAAAGATCTGCTCCACTTGTCATATTTGGAAGCCGTTAATGGCTTTCTCTCCGGGCGGACAAAGCGATCGAGGTTCCGAGGGACCAGTAAATCGCGAGTACAAAGCGGTGCAACACACATCTCAAACTGGGACTGTGACCTCCACCGCCTCGAAGAAATAGGAGAACAAGAGATGCAGCAGATGCAGAAGACAATATGCCTGCTCTTCTTGGTGCTGCTTTGCGGCGCGAGACAAACATTGGCGCAGGAAGCTGGGAACACCCAGGAGGAGACGATTCGTGAACTGCAAACCAGGCTAGACGAGTTGCGGACCCAGATGACCGAGATTCAGTCTGAATTGGATGCGATCCATGGAGAGAAGCTTCCACGGGCTGGTTCTATCGTGAGCACGCCGCCACCGCCGCCTCCCGTACAACAGCTGTCTCCTCAGCAACAGGAGGAAGCTATAGGCCGGGCGACGCAGGAGCATCGCACCTTTAACGAGGATGAGGAAGACGCACCACGCCTCTATAACGCTCCACTGGAACCCACACGTCCCGGGTTCTTTCTCCTGCCTGGCACTCGGACCATGCTACGTCTCGACGGATCGGCAAGAACCGATTTCATCATTGACCTGAAAACTACGGCGCTGTCCGATTCGTTTATTCCTTCGTCGATACCGATTCCAGCGCGATTGGGGAGTCCCGGGAATTTCATCGCTAGCATTCGTGGAAGCCGCGTTATGGCGGACTTTCTGATACCCGTGGGCGACCGGGAGGCTGCGCGGACGTTCATCCAGCTCGATTTCTTCGGTGCCAATGGGGCGACCGCACCACGGCTACGCCATTTCTACGCCCAGCTAGACAACATTCTGGTAGGCCAAACATTTACCAACTTCATGGATCCGGATGCGTTCGCGGACACGCTGGACACCCAGGGAGCAAATTCGGGGGTCAGCGTGCGTCTTCCGCAGGCTAGATACAGCTTCGGACTGGGAGGGGGTGCGAGCGCTTCTGTCTCCGTCGAGGTTCCCGCGTCCTCTATTAATTTTTCAATAGCTGGCGCGCCGGCCGAGCCGACCACTCCCGCTCCGGACGGCGCATTTCGGTTTCGAAACGAATGGGAACGTGGGCATATCCAGCTGGCAAGCGTCTTCCGAGATCTGGGGGTGAAGCTGCCAAATGGGATACACGAGTCCACGCTTGGATGGGGCGTGAATGGAACCGGGGGTCTTGCTGTGGACGGCAGGGACAACATTGTTTTAGGGCTTGTGTACGGTCATGGAATCGCGCGGTATGTGGGCGACACAGCAGGCCTGGGTCTCGACGCAGCCCCCATATCGCCGACGAATTTGTCTTTGCGAGCGCTGCCACTGTTTGGAACGTATGGCAGTTATCAGCATTACTGGGCCCCGGCACTAAGATCGAATGCGACGGCAGGCTTTGTGCAGGTGCAGAACACTGCGTTCCAGCCGGCCAACACCTATCACAAGAGTTTCTATTCGTCGGTCAACCTGATCTGGAATCCGGTGGGCAGCTTCGATCTTGGCACCGAGTTTCTCTACGGACGGGTGGAGGAGAGGAGCGGGGCCAGTGCTAATGATCCCCGTTTTCAAGTCACGGGAAGATACACCTTCGTGAAGCTGCACCCAAGGGAGGACACACAGTAGCGATGAGACGGCCCTAACCCTTCTCGGGGAGGTACGACCAATCCGGCAGCGTTAGAAGCGTCACCCTAGGAAGCAGACAATTCCCTGCAAGTGGGACCTGGGTCCAACTGGTAAGAAACGGGCGTCCTCACACTTGCCATGGAATTGCATGAAACATCAATGAACTCCTCTACCTGATCTTCCGGCACTCGAAAGAAATTGATTGCGGTAGCGGGTGAACCCCCTTTCCGGCAGATACTCGCCACGGTATCTCGCGTAGAGGTCGTTAATGACCGGGCGTTCAACAGCATTGCCGTAGCTCTTCGAGAGCTGCCCGATTTGTTGATTAACTCACCGAAACTCGACGGGAAATACGAACAAAAGGAACCAGCGTCGGGAATTGCACGTATCTTACTGGCAGCCAGGGATCAAGAAATCTCGGTAAGTTGGCTTTATGAAACAAAACGCTGCTTACGCAGTTGCCTCGATTTGTTTCCTTGCCGTTTGCACCTCAGCTCTTCTGGCATCCCAGCCGCCTCCGGCCCTAGCGCAAGCGCCCACGATTCGAGTGCAATCTTCTCTGGTGCTGGTCAATGTCATCAGCCAGGATGGCAAGAGCGGGCTGCCCGTCCGGAATTTCAAGAAGGAAGACTTTCGTCTGTTTGATAATCGGCACGAAGTCCGGATTGCCACCTTTGACGCCGGGGAACGGTACGACACGCGACCCATCACGCTTTGGCTTGTCGTGATCTGCAACGAAGGCGGACTACCAAAATTTGGTGCCTCGGCAGAATTTCTCGGACAGGAATCGCTGTTTCGGCCCGCACTTAATCATCTCGAGACCCACGACAGCGCAGGAGTTGCTCATTGGTGCGACAACGGTGACACCCAGTTAGATTTGCTGCCTACAGAAGACCGCGATATCGCCATTCACGAATTGGGCGAAACGCTCAAGCCCATTCCTTTCGAAGGAGGTACCTCCGCCAGCGATGAGGCTGGAGAACAGGCTTTCCGCAAACTGATTCGGCTCATCATCCGTGACGCCTATCGCAGAAATCCGAGGCCGCTGCCAGTGATCGTGTTTCTGCATGGTGATCACACCGGACAGCCACGCCGGGAACTGAATAAGCTCGTCGATGATTTTCTGGAGACGTCTGGTATCGTGTTCGGCATAAGAGACTATCGATCTCCAGAGCTGCACTTCGTAATTGGTGAGCAGGCTAAAATCATGCACTTCATGGCTAATAACACTGGCGGCCAGTACTTTTCTGTGCCCCCCTCAAAGTACGAAGAAGCGCTGGACACGATTTTGATGCAATTGCGCTTTCGCTACGAACTCGGCTTTATTCCTCCGGTGATCGATGGCAAGCGTCACGAGCTAAGAGTCGAGTTGACGAAAGAAGCAAAAGCGGAACATAAGGGACTTCGCTTAAGGTATCGGCCGGAGTACATTCCTGTCCGGGGAGAGCCAGAGTGGGTGCACTGACACCTCTCCGCTACTACCCTCGTGCAGCTCGATTACCTGGCGAAGCATCTTCGCTGTTTGCGTTCAACCGTGTTGCCCTGGTCGATGGGTTAGATGGATAGCTCTCAAATCATCATTGTTAGGCGAAAACAGGTTTATCACTACCAACGGGATTGCGATTGAATATTGATTTTTGCGCCAGCATTAGGCATATTCCCACCATCGCAATCTTTGTATTAGCGCTGTTGCTCTACTTCGACCCACTTCTGATTCTTCATTCGGACGAGGTCGCAGTCCATGTCGAGATGGAGTACTCCGCGAAGACAGCGTGGCATTGCTACGCTTCACGTGGCTACGAACTGGGGCCTGTTGACCTCCAAGCTGCGAGTTCTGCTTGCGGCCAGTCCCATCGCCTCAATTCTTAAGGAAGATCCTCTAGCACGAGGCAGACAGTGCGGTCCCTACTGGGTGGCCATTTTGATTGTCCTGCTGCCATATAGCGGCCTTGGACAGTCAGCCAACGGTAGAATATGCGGCATTGTCGCGGGATCAGGTCGAGCAATTGCAAGCACGCGCGTCAGCCTGTCACGCGACGGCGCCCCCAGAGCGACAAGCCAAAACACGACCGACGCGCAAGGACGTTTTTGTTTTTTGGGGCTTGCCCCGGGGTCCTACAGCATTGATCTGGTCGCGGACGGTTGGCAAGGCCTTCGCATTAGTCCCATCAAGGTACGCGCTGAGAGTGCAGTGTATATCCGCAGCACGCTCTCGCCGCAGGTCAGCGGCCAAGCCGGGGTCCGGAACCGATCGATGGATGAAGGTGTTTGGTTCGGCACCGAATTTGGCAACGTCACAATTCATGAATTTCCAACTGGACGTAACATATGGTCCCTTTTGCAAAGCCTGGAGCCTTCTACCGTCACCAATCCCCTACAGATCGGAGGAGCGGAAACGGCCATGCCCGCCCTGTTCGGCGGTCTAGGCGCGTCTTGGACGGAAAACCAGTATCGGCTCAACGGCCTGGATGTAACCGATCCTTATGTCCCCGGGCTACCGCTCATCAACCCGGATTTCGATGCCCTTTCCGAATTTCAGGTCGTCGCGGCATCAAAGCCAGTTACCTCGCAGGCTTCGGGCGAGACCGTCTCGCTGATCACCCCCACGCCAAACGGTGAACTGCATGGCACTGTGCGACTGTTTGGCTCGGGACGTGGGCTGCAGAGCGACAACATGAATGCCCGCTTGCGGGAAGTCGATTTCCCCGGGGCGGAGCGCCTCAATTCACTGATTGACGCCAGCGCGCAACTTGGAGGCAAGCTGCCGACGGCGTTATTGTCGATACCGTTCTTTGTTGCTCTTTCCAGGCAACGAACTTCCCAAGATGTCGGAGGATTTGCTGCTCAGATCGACAGCGGGATCGATCGTGTCCTGGTCGATTTTGCACCATGGTCGCACGTGTCCCGACGCCTCAATCTTTTGTACGGAGGGCAACATGCCTTCAATTCCGCTCAAGGAGCAATGCCGACAGTTGCGCCGAGTGCTACTACGCGCGGCGATTACAACTTCAATCAATTCCAGGCGTCATGGAACCAGTCGCTGAATCCGATAACATTACTTAGTGCCAGCGTTGGCGTCGTGAATGCGAATGTTTCCTCCCGCTTTCAAGAGGCGGTATCGGGTATCAGCACCGTGGACTTGCCGCTGATGATATTCACCGGTTCTGCTCCCCTTGCCACCTCCGGGTTACGCACACGGTATGAGGCGCAGAGCGCCTTGCAATTTGTGTTTAACAGTCCCCTTGGGACGCACAGCCTTAGCGTGGGTTTCGATTGGAGCTACAGCGAGGTTTTGTCTCGATGGTATGCGATCAGTAATAGCCAGCAGATATTAGTGAATGGCATCGGCAACGAATTGGTTCTGTGGAATACCCCTACACAGTCGAAACAACACGTTCAAAACATAGCGGAATACGTCGAAGATTCATGGCGGCCATTCAAGTGGCTAAGCCTGCCTGTCGGTCTGCGCGTCGATACATCGACGGGTCGAGCCAGTGAGGTCGCCAACGGGATTAGCTGGACAACCCTACAGCCGCGCCTCGGCTTTGTGGCAACTCTTTGGCCACCTGGGTTGTTGTTGCAGGGGAGTTGGTCCCGCTATGGTCACCTCTTGCAAGGACGCTATTTTGACTTCGGAAACCCGGCCGCATTAGGAGTGGAAGTGTTTCGCTGGCATGACTTGAATGGAGATGGAATCGCTCAGTCCCAGGAGATCGGATCCCTCCTGCGCCGGTTGGGTGGACCTTTCTCTGCTATCGATCCCCGAATCGCCCGTCCTTACACCAACGAAATTAGCTTCGGTCTCGAACAGAATATCTCTAATCGCCTAACCGCATCGCTAAGATTCTTCCGCCGCGACGACCATCGCCTGATTGGATTAGAGAATCTGGGTGTCCCATTCTCTAGCTACTTGCCGGTCCCATACTCCGATCCGGGCAATGATGGCATCCTGGGAACCGGCGACGACCAGACACTGACCCTCTATGACGAGAAAGCAGCCGCCCTGGGACACGACTTTCTGCTGCTCACCAACTCCGGACAGTCGGCTAGCTATAAAGGTTTCGAGGCACTCGTGCAAGTAAACTTCTTAAAGTCCTTACAGGCAACGGCAGGCTTCACCGCTGGCCGGACCTTGGCCGCCACCAGCCCGGGCAACTCTCCCTTTCAGAACGACACAGGCTTTGTGGGCACACTCGGGGTCAATCCCAATACTCTGGTGAATTCCCGTGGGCGGACGTTCTTTGATCGCGCCTACACTGGCAGAATCACGGCAGCTTACACCTTGCCTCATGCTTTCTATCTCGCGGCGATCGCGACCTATTTCGACGGTGTGCCCTTCGGACGGCTGCTCTTCGTCAATGGATTCAACCAAGGGCCCTTCTTCGTGCGGGCGACGCTCGTTGGCCATCCCGGTGGTTTTCAGACACAGTTCAACTCGACCTTCGACTGCCGACTCGCACGCGAGTTCCAATTGAACCGGGGAGTTTTGTCAGGCTACCTTGATGTATTCAACATGTTGAACGTGAACAGCAACACCCGCGAAGCCGATCTCACCGGCCCCGCTTTCCTGCAACGAATACCCCTGGTCGTCGAAGCCCCCCGCACCATCCGTCTCGGTCTGGCGTGGAACTTCTAGCCGATTCCATGTCGACCTCGAGGCGAAGATGACTGAGTCCTTCCGCCTCTGGTACAAAAATCAACCGGCTGCGCGGTTACCACGGTGAGCGCTCTCTTTGACGGAATTTTTTTCCGTTTTGCTCTGAGCACCAGGAGGCGGTGCCGGGTTGGTTGCTTTTTCTGGTGGGATCAGGTTGGGTTGGCCGCCGGTGTGCTTGGCTGCTGCGCAGCCGCAATATCAGGATGCTGGTCCATCTGACCAAGCCGATCGACATCGTTCTAAGTGTCTTATCCGAATCGCTAGCTTCCTTGTGCTGGATGTGTCTTGGTCTGATCTATTCTCCGCTCCGTGCGCTCGCGGTCGCATTGGCCGGTTCAGGCGCCAGCACCTTAGCCCATTCTTTGCTCGGATCATAGCTGGTGATAGCTGCGGCTGCTTCGGCCGTTTTCTCGCCGAGATCTTGCTGATAGACCACACCGTCTTTGTTAACCACAAACGTCATGATTCCCGAATCCCGGTACTTGGCCGGCCAAGCCAATACAGCAAAACCGCCGGTCAACTTTCCGTCTGCCAGGTAATCTTTGGCGCCGCCCTTAGCCGACGCTCCTTGCTGTGTAAGCATCCGATAGTAGTAGCCATTGAAGGGCTGCGGCCTATCGGTGTGGGAGTACCCCAGTGCCTTTGCCACGTCAGCCAGGCGGCCAAGTGGGCTGGCTGGCTTGCCTTCGGCAACCGGCCAATACAGGCCGTTATGCTGGCCCTGGTCGCTGACGAACTTTTGTGCGAATTGATGATTCTGGCGGAAATATTCTTGTTGTGCGTTTACGATTTCGGTAAGCACCCCAATCGTAGTGAGCTCGCCATCACCAATGCGGCGGGCAAGGACCTCATTCTTACCGGCTGCCGTGTTGAAAGCCCACTCGCCTGAAGCATTCCGCTCCAGCGGGATCGGAAAAGCAAAGTTATCCGCGCCAATATAAAGAATTTCCTCGCCCGATCGGCTCTTGCTCCAGCGATTCATTTGGTTGTAGGCGTCCACAAAGCGTTGTGCTGTGTTCTTGTCTTTCACAGTGTCGCCAGAGAAAATCAAGTCCCTTCCATCGGAACCGAAGATAGCCATCAGCTCGCTTTGGTCGCCGGTCTTGGCAGCCTTGAACAATGCCTGGCCGGCTGCTTCGGGCGAGGCAAAAGTTTTGGGTGCAACATTACCCTTCGCAGGCTTTGCCGATTCTCGCTTGCTGCATGAGGCGAGTGAATATGCGACCGTCATCGCCAGGATCAGCGTAAACAGCAGGCGAAAACGTAGCTCATTATTCTTGCGGGTAGTATTATTGCGCCCAGCCAGAGCCGACATGATTACTCCTCCACTTCTTGACGCTGCTGATGCGCGGTAACCAGCTATCGCCGGAAGCCGCCGCCGTGGAAACCGCCACCAGAAAAACCGCTGGCGTGCATGCTGCCCCAGCCTCGGTCACTCGCGGCGCGTGCCGACGCTCCGTCATCGTGCGCCCATCCACTGCTGGAGCCTCCCCAGTGCTGGCCGCTGGCAGTCGTACCGCCAGCATAGTGTTGGCCGGTGCTGGTGCTGCCGTGGTAGGCCGAGCCACCATCAGGGGTGCTCGTTGCTCCATAGTGGTAGCCTTGCCCAGTGACGTTGCTGTAGCCTCCGCCCCCGGTGTGCACCGCCCCGTCAGCTCCGTAGGTCGTATGGCTCGCCGCACCACCATAGGCGTTCTGGTAAGCGCCGCCCGTGTGGTAATTGCCGTTGGCGGTGTAGCCGTGATATCCCGCAGCCGAACCATATGGGCCGTGGTATGCGGCAGCGCCATACCCGCCGTAGCCGTGGTATCCATAGGCACCGTAACCCCCGTGCCAGGCAGCGTTACCGTAGTAAGGATGGCCGCCGTAGGCCACGACGCCGCCGTGCCAGCCCATTGACCATGAGCTCCACCCCCAGCTACAACATGCATGGCTCATCATTGCGCCTACCGCAATGCCGGCACCAAATGAAAGCACGCTAGCTGCAGCAATGTCGCCCGCCGTATAGTTGGGTACCACAAAAGGTGTTCCATAGATGACCGCGGGGTTGTACTGCGGCACATAGACGACTTGCGGGTTCGCCGGTTCGATAACGATAGTGCTTGGCGACTGCTGTACGACTGTAATCTGCGAACCTGACTTAAGATTGCCAGCAGCCTTAGCTTTGGCACGCAATGTTTGAACCGCATTCATGACATCTTTCGGCTGATTGTGGTAAACCTCTCCCACCTCCGAGGTCCAGGCAAGATTCTTGGCCATGTTGTCTAGCACCGAGGGGAATTGCGTGAGCGCCTTCACGCTCGGGTCCCAGCTCTGCTTGTCCACTTCCTGCATCAGTTTTTGACCGCTCAGGTTCTGGTGTTCCTGGAGCCAGTTCTGTGCGAGGGCAATCTGATCCGGGAATGTAGCCGCGGAGAGAACCTGGGCTACCAAGGCATCAGGGTACAGAGCGATTGGCGCCACCAAGGCCTGGATTTGTTCAGCGCTCTGCGGGGCTGGAGCCGACGGCGGCCCTTGCTCTCCCGAACTGGGCTCCTGTTGTCCAAAGACCACTTGCCATGGGGCGGCGATAAGAATGAGACTCAACGTTGCCACCAGCATTCGCTTAGCATTTTTCGGATTATTCATAAGGTCATGCGCATCTTTAGGGTTGAGCATCGCTCCGCCGCGAGTTGACGGGTGAGGCTTCGTGTCCG
>JBPYDQ010000026.1:0-4592 GCA_051986135.1 Terriglobales bacterium
AAGAGAAGGGTTATTCCTTTACCGCGCAGACCGATAGCGCGGGCAGGTACCTGCTGCGGTCCATTCCTCCGGGAAACTACAGCGTCAAGGCCGAGGCCCAAGGCTTCCAGACCCAGAAGAAGGACGATCTGCGCGTGAACGTGGAACAGAATCTTTCGGTTGATTTTGCTCTTATCGTGGGATCCATCGCTCAGACCGTGGAAGTCCAGGCTGGAACGGTGCATCTGCAGACGGAAGACGCGGTTACAGGGCAGGTGGTGAATCGGAAGTTCGTAAATGATCTGCCTTTGGCTGACCGGCAGTTCGTCAATCTGACCTACCTTGCGCCGGGTGTAACGGAAACGGACGCACCGGGAACGGCGGGCTCTCAAGGCGGGATTAACTTCAATTCAAATGGCAGCCGCAACGCAACCGCAGATGTGCTGATCGATGGGGCCAGTTCAACGAACTTCGATCAGAATAGCGGCATTCAGAATGCCATATACACACCCTCGGTGGATTCAGTCGAGGAATTCAAGGTCGAACAGAGCAATTTCACGGCGGAGTACGGGTTTGCCGTTGGTGCGATCATTAATGTGGTGACGCGTTCCGGCTCCAACCAGTTTCACGGCAGCGCGTATGAATTCCTGCGAAACTCCGCCATGGATGCGAATAATTGGTTTAGCAACGCGAACGGCGAGCCGATTTCGGCCTTGAAGCGAAATGACTTCGGAGGAACCATTGGGGGGCCGATTCGCAAAGACAAGATATTTTTCTTTTTCGATTACGAAGGCTTGCGGGAGAACTCTGCGACGAACTCGGGTAACATGAGTGTCCCTTCGCTGTGCATGAGGGGAGATCCTGCGGCGGTGTGCCCCGTCGGCACGTCCGCGCTGGGAAATTTCGGTGAACTCTGCACGGGCCAAGGGGGCGCGTTTGACGCTACCGGACTGTGCTCAGTTCCAGCGGGACAACTCTGGGACCCCTACACCGGTGTGTTCAGTTCCAATCCCGATCCGGCGAATGGCGCGCCACCGGGGGCTCTTCGCCAGGCTTTCATCCCCTTCAATGATCTGGCGACGTACACCAGCCCAGGGAACCCGCTTCTAAACGGCACCCCGTTCCAACTGCCTGCCGGTCCCGGAAACCTCATCAATCCCGTGGCTGCCAACCTGTTCTTGCTGTTTCCTAAGCCTAATCTTGCGAACGGAACGCTTTCGAACGGCAACTTTTTCAGTTCCGGAACGAACGGCGATTCCCGGAATCAGTTTGACATTAAGATTGATTACCGTTTAGGAAGCAAAGACTTGCTGACCGGTAGGTACTCTCAGCTGTGGGAAACGAGCACGAGCTTTAATTGCTTCGGAAATTTTGTGGATCCTTGCACCGGCGGACCGGGAACAACACATCGCTATCAGCTGGTTCTGAACGAAACGCACACCTTCAGTCCCAGCGTGGTTATGACCCTGACCTTCGGATATCTTCGCGGCTTCGACAATTTCCCCGGGATCGCGGGTTCCATTCCCAACATCAACAGCTTGTATGCTCAGACCGGGCTGCCCTCCTATTTGGACAACGGCTTTGGCACCATCCCCTCGATCGCGATCGCGGGTTACCCAAGCGGCAACGCCGGGCACAACCTCGGGACCGCGGATTTCAGCATCACGCGCGAGGGTCAGAATGCTTACCACCTGGGAGGGGCGGTGAGCTGGCTGCACGGCAGGCACGAGCTGAAGTCCGGCGGCGAATGGCGGGCGCGGCAAATCAACCATGGCAACCCCGGGTGGCCCTCGGGCTTCTTTGGTTTTGATAAGAGCGGAACCTCTCAGATCAGCTCGGAGACGGATCAAACGAGCTCGGTAGCCACCGGAGGCGACGGGATGGCGAGTTTCCTCCTCGGCGTTGGCTCGTTCAACGGCGGCACCGGAGGCTGCACGCCTTGCCAGCAAGGCTTCAACAACTTTGTCAGCACGACAAGCTTTCAGTTTGCCGGCTTCATCCAAGACAACTATAAAGTTACTCCGAAGCTCACGCTCAACCTTGGCCTGCGCTACGAGTTGAATACTCCTCGAACCGAACGCTATAACCGCATGAACTGGCTGGATAGCAATGCGCTCTCGCCGCTACAGCTGACCCCGGCACAATTACAGGGGCTGACGCCGGAGGAAACACAGAATCTCACGACCTTGAGGGGCATCGAGGTGTTCGTGAGTCCTCAAAATCGGCACAACTACTATTACGACTACAAAGACATTCAGCCGCGCATTGGCTTCGCCTACCAACTGCCGCAGCAGGCGGTCGTTCGCGGCGGTTACGGGATTTACTACTCCACGCCCCGCAGCGGAGCCGCGGGCACCGGACCCTGGGGCTATCAGGGTTTCAACATTCAACCTCCCTGGCTGACCACGTTAAACCTCGATCACGCCACTCCCTACAACCTCATCAGCAACACCTCGTGCAGCTTCACGGCTCCTTATACTTGTACCGTTGCACCTCCGCCTGGTAACTCGCTCGGAGCTTTCAACGACATCGGTTCGGCGGCAGTGGGACCGATTCGCCCGATCAGCCAGAATACCCCGTACGAGCAGGCCTGGAGTTTGGGAGTCCAGAAGCAGTTGCCGGGGAAGATTCTGTTCGACGCGACTTATATCGGAAAGAAAGGTACGCACATTTATCTTGGCGGGTTCCGCGACCAGAACATTCTGCCTCAGTCCGCCCTTGCGGGCCTCTCCCCGACGGAGATAGGGAATCTCTACAATCTGGTTCCCAATCCCTTCTACTTCGATCCGACGGCACACCCAGGGCAGTCGTGCGATAAAACGCACTACATTTGCGACCAGGCCAGCAGCCTCGCTGCGCCTCAAGTTGCGGCGTTTCAGCTGTTATTGCCGCATCCCCAATACGTGAACTTCCAGGGCGACTCTCCACCTATCGCCAATTCCAGCTTTAACGCACTGCAGATCCGCGCTGAGAAGGAATTCTCCATGGGCCTGCAATTCCTGGCCACTTACACGTTTGCGAAGTCCATCGATGATGCCTCGTCGACTGACGATAGCGTGGTTTTCCTCGGCGGCGGCTACTTGAACACTGGTACGGTTCTCAGTGTGCAGAACCCTTATAACCTGCGCGGAGAGAGGGCAGAGTCCGTCTTCAACATTCCCCACGTGTTCCAAGTCAGCTACGTCTATGAGTTTCCGGTTGGCCATGGGCGGCATTTTGGGAACAACATGAACCCTGTCCTCAACGCCATTGTGGGTGGTTGGCAGACGAATGGCATAATCCGCATCGACGACGGCAGGCCGATTCTTCCTCTGCTGTACTGCCAGATCAATTTCTGCAACTCGGGCAATATTCCGACCTTCGGACAGCGGCCGAACCTCAGCCAGCCACTCATTCGCGCGCCGGGTTCTCCGGAGCAAGCTTCGGTGACAAATCCGGACCCAACGGCTAGCTACTTCTCAAACGCCAACCTCGCGCTGCAGAGCAACAACCAAGGCGCGCTGACGGTCCCGCAAAATTTCACGGTCGGCAGCGCTCCGCGGACACTTTCTACGGTGCGGCAACCTGGGGCCCGCGATGTCTCCATTTCGCTGTTCAAGAATTTTCCACTGAGCGCGATTCGCGAAGGGATGGTCCTGCAATTCCGCGCGGAATCGTTCAACACCTTCAATCATCCGCATTTTGGCGGGCCGGACACGCTGGTGGGATCGCCGACGTTCGGCAAGATAACCTACACCCTCGGTAATCCGCGCGAGCTGCAAGTCGCGCTGAAGCTCACCTTCTAGCCCGGGCCGGGACACGAGGTTCCCCGATTATGCGAGACGGCGAGATGGCGGACGGAGCGCCCAAGATGCAAATGCAACACCTACCATAACCATCGGGTAGGCTGTAGTACCTACAGTAACCAACCCCGAGGCGAATAGCGATGCAACAGCACCCGTTAAGTCGAAGATTACACCCGCGTAGGCCCATTCTTTCAATCGGGGAAACTTCGGAATAACCACGGCAGCAGCGCCAAGCGATTTCCAAATCCCGAGGATGACGAGGAAATAAGAGGGGTAGCCCAAATGCTCGATGAGCACGCGGACCTGTGGCACTCGCAAGATATCCCACACGCCTCCCGAAACAAGCTCAAATACAACGAGAGCCGTGGTCACCCAATAAGCAATCATTCGGCGGCGCGAAGTCGGGGCGGAACTGACGTTCGTCATGGCGTACCCAAATCATCCTATCAACGCAAGGGCGTAGGAGAGAGCCGGAGCGCCGGGCTGAGGACTGGTGTCGACGGCATGAAGAGTCCCTAAAGGTCGCGGGGATTGCAGGCGTCGACTTGAGCGACGACATCCTCAAAGTAATGCTGCCCTGTAAACAATCGCCGCGGCGGCCGGCTACCCCGGCGCGGATGATCCTGTCCAAAAATATGCGATTTTCGCACAGACGCAGGTCGCAAACAAGCGGTCATTCACGCAACGGCTGACGAAATTACTAGCCGAAGAGACACTTGAGAAGCTCAGATTCCTGGGTGTCCAGGCCGGATAGAGTCAATATCCGAATTGATAGCCGAATCCATCGATTTGGTGGGCAGGCTTTGAGCGTGGCCTCGCTTGCTTTAT
>JBPYDQ010000027.1:0-2844 GCA_051986135.1 Terriglobales bacterium
GCGGAGTTGACGTACTGGCCCACACCATTCCCGAATCGCCACCATGGACTCCCGACTTTACGCAGCAACTGAAGCGTGCGCGCCTGAGCTTGATCCCAACCCTGACCTTGTTCGATGTCGAGGCGCGTAGGCAAAACCTCCCCGACAAGCGACGGACAGCTTTTGTCGCCCAAATGGTTGACCAACCCCGTGCTTACTCGGCGGCCGGCGGCGATATTCCATTTGGGACTGATATCGGCTACATCGACCAGTACGACACCACCCTGGAATTCACTCTCATGTCTGAGGCCGGCATGGACTATAAGCAAATTCTCGCGTCTCTCACGACGAATCCAGCAAGAAAGTTCGGGGATTCCGGCCGTACCGGCCGCATCGCCAAGGGCGTGAAGGCCGACCTGGTAATCCTAAGCGCCGACCCTGCCCAGGACGTTACAGCATACGCCAGGGTGCGCTACACCATTCGCAATGGCAATATCCTTTACAAGGAAAGATGATCTCAACAAACTGCGGTTGGCAGCTTCTCGGGGGGCAACGGTTGTAACCAGGCACCTGCAAGATAGAAATGGTGCCACCGGCATTACTCCGCCTTGAGCGCGTCTACTGGATGGATCGCGGCAACGCGGGAAGCCGGCAGAAAGCTTGCCAGCGCTGCTGCGACCAGGAGGATCAGTGGCACCGCGGCGAAACTGAAAGGATCGAGCGGACTCACGCCATACAAAAGAGTTTTCATCAGTCGCGCGATGCCGGTCGCCGCTGCCAAGCCAAGTACGATGCCAATCACCGTAAGAGCCAAAGCTCCACGCACGAACATCCATCGGAGGGCACCCTTCTGGGCGCCGAGCGCGAAGCGAATGCCGATTTCGCGCGTTCGTTGCGAGACCGCGTAGGAGATCACGCCGTAAATGCCGATTATGCCCAGCAGAAGCGTCATGGCTCCGGCTACGCATAGCATGACGAGTGTGAACGAAGTGCGCGCCATAGATTTAGTGTACAGAGCGCCAACCGTTGTGGTATCGGCGAGCGGCAAATCGCGATCCACCGACCACACGGCGCGCTCGACTTCGCTGAGGAACGAAGCTGATCCTGCCCCTGTCGACCGAACGACGAAGCTTATATAGCGTTTCACGCCTTCTCCCGGGATAATAAAGTTGTCATGAAAGAGCGGCCAATATGCCGAAGCTGGCGGATCCTTGCTGACCCCGTCGTCGTATACATCGCCGGCTACGCCGATGATTTCGTGCCATGGATCCTTCGAGCCGATACGGATCAGTTTGCCGATAGCGTTTGCGGGTGAGCCCCAGTATTCGCGAGCAAAATTCTCCGAGATAATGACGACTGGCCGCTTCTCATACTCTTCCGGCCACGTGATGTCGCGGCCGGCGACGAGCGGGATGCGCATGGTCGAAAAGTAGCCGGGCGACACGAACTTATTGCTGCGCCCGGGAGCCAGTTCTCCTTCGGTGTAAGCCCGGTCTCTGGCGTAGATAGGGTTGGGGTCCAGCGTTCCTGACATGGGTACATTCGTTGTAATGCCAACCGCGCTGACTCCTGGAATGGCGGCAATCTGCCCGGCGATGGCCTGCTCTGCGCGTAGAACCTGTTCTTGATGCGTATCGGGAATCTGCGATTCCGGAATATAGATGCCGAACGATTCGAGCGAGCTCGGGTCACTAAATCCCGGCGAGATGCCAGCCAGCGCCCGGAAAGTGCGAATCATGAGCCCCGAGCAGACCAGCAACACCGCCGCCAGCGCTACCTGCACGATGACGAGCACATTGCGGGCGCGATGACGCTCCCGGCTCTGACTCAGTCCGCGCCCCCCCTCGCGCAAGCCGGTGTTAACAGTGATGCCGGAGTACTTGAGCATCGGTATCAGGCCGATCGCCAGGCTCACGGAGAGCGCTAGAGCAAAAGTAAAAAGAAAAACCGGCAAGTCAATGCCGATCTCATGCAGCCGAGGCAGACCACTGGGCGCAGCAGCGATTAGCAGGCGGAGCGCACCAAAGGCGAGTGCCAGGCCGATTGCGCTTCCGATGCATCCGACTACGAGGCTTTCCACCAGCATCCCCGCAATGATGTTCTTGCGGTTGGCCCCCAATGCGGAGCGCACCGCCAGTTCCTGGCGCCGTCCCTCGACTCGCACGAGCATGAGGTTCACCACGTTCGCGCACACTACCAGCAGCACAATCACGATGGTTCCCATCAGAACCCAAAGCACATTTCCCACGTCACCGATTACATCGTTCTTCAGCGGATGCAGGTCAACTGCGAAGTTTGCTTTTTCAAAAAAGGCCAGGCTGAAGCCCGGAGGCGGCGGGAAACTACGATTCGCGACCGGAATCAGGCGCTGCAAGTCGGTGCCGGCCTCTTCAAGCGTGACGCCCGGTTTGAT
This sequence comes from Terriglobales bacterium, assembly GCA_051986135.1. Taxonomy (GTDB): domain Bacteria; phylum Acidobacteriota; class Terriglobia; order Terriglobales; family Acidobacteriaceae; genus Gp1-AA122. The sequence continues at coordinate 2,393 of JBPYDQ010000027.1, forward strand.
CCGAGCGATTGCTTTGAAGATGAAACCTCCGATTGGAGTTTGGCTGCGGTTCAGCGTCATTGGCACCAGTAGCTCAGCTTGGTCCTGCTCGGGAAAGCTAAACCCTTTGGGTAGAACGCCGATGATTTCGTACATTTCCCCGTCGAGCCTCAATGCGCGGCCGACGGCGGAAGGATCGCCGCCAAAATGACGCTGCCAGAAGCCGTAAGTCACAACCGCGGTCTTCGGCATGTTGGGCAAGTCATCCCGTTGGCTGAAAAAGTGGCCATAGACTGGCTGCACGCCAAGAATCGAAAGGGCGCCGTCCGTTACCTGGAGCGCCGGCACCCGTTCAGGCTGTGCTCCTCCGGTCATGCTGTAGAATCCTGCGGCCACCATGGCGATATCTTCGAGGGTTTTGCTCTGTTCCCGGTCGATGAAGTACAGGTATGGCGCGATCCCAAGCCTGGGGA
>JBPYDQ010000028.1:0-4227 GCA_051986135.1 Terriglobales bacterium
GCACCTTCACTGACGTGACCGCCAAGGCTGGCGTCGCTGGCGGAGGATGGTCTGGCTCGGCGGGTTTCTTCGATTACAACAATGACGGCCACCTTGACCTTTTTGTGACCCGTTATATGGAATGGGACGCCGATCACAACAAGATTTGCGGCGGCAGCTGGAAAACGTACTGCCCGCCAGGTGAGTTTCCCGGAACTACGTGCCTTCTTTATCGCAATCGGGGGGACGGCACTTTCGAAGATGTCAGCGAGCGTTCAGGGATTGCGGCAAAGAAGGGAAGAGCGCTGGGCGTTGCGTTTGCCGATTACGATGACGATGGTTTCACAGACACTTATGTGTCCAACGACGGCATGCAAGCGTATCTCTACCACAACAACGGCGACGGCACTTTTGAAGAGCGTGCGCTGGAATCCGGAACGGCGCTCTCGATGGACGGCAAGGCTTTTTCGGGGATGGGCACGGTCTTTCAGGACTACGATAACGATGGCCGTCCCGACATCATCGTTACGGTGCTGCCGCGCCAGCTTTACAGCGTGTTTCATAACGATGGTGGAGGCGTTTTTACTTATGAGAGCCTAGAGACAGGCCTGGGCAGCTTGACCCCGGGCAGCTCCGGCTGGGGCGTGGGCCTCGAAGATTTCAACAACGACGGCTGGAAGGATCTGTTCGTTGCACAAAGTCACGTGCTCGACAACGTTCACGACATCGACTCTTCGTTGGAATATAAAATGTTGCCGCTTCTGGCGATGAATCACAAGGGCCACTTCGAACTCGCCGATTCCGGGGTGAGCACGCCACTCGCTGCGCGCGGTGCAGCCTTTGGAGACATTAATAACGACGGCTGGATGGATGTTGTCCTCACGACCCTTGGGGGCCCTCCCATCCTCCTCCTCAACCGCGGTGGCGGCAATCATTGGCTGTCCATCACACTAGAGGGCACGCGCAGCAATCGTGATGGGTTCGGAGCGCGCGTACGTGTAAACAGCCAGACTCGCTTTGCGACATCGACTGGCGGCTACAGCTGTTCCAACGACAAGCGGCTTCACTTTGGCCTGGGCGATTCTACGACGGCCTCGATCGAGGTATTATGGCCTTCGGGGGCGCGTCAGACGCTCAAAGACGTTGCCGCTGACCAGTTCCTCAAAATACGAGAGCCGGAGCATTCGTGATTACTGCAGCGCTATTTGTGTGGCTGGCCCTTCAGAGTATTTCTCCTGAAGGCGCCAAGCACCTGCAGGCAGGCGTTGAGGCGCAGAAGCAAGGACAGTTTGACGTGGCTGTCAAAGAATTCCGGAAGGCCACGGAGAGCGATCCGAACCTGGCGGAGGCGTTTCTCGATCTTGGCCAAGTCTTACAGCAAACCCACGATTATCCAGCCGCTATCGTTGCACTGAAACGTGCGTTGGAGCTGAACCCGGAGCTCGACGCGGCGCATTTGCAGTTGGGGTTTGCTTTGCTGGCGCTGGGTTACGCAGAGGAGTCCATTCCACACCTTGAGCGCGTGCACGCATTGATAGCGCTGGGCATCGCGCAACTGGAGACCGGACGATTCGAAGCGGCGGTGGCAAATCTTAGCACTGCGTTGGCCGAACATCCAGGCAATCCTGATTTACTTTACTACCTCGGTCGCGCCAGCGGGTTGCTCTCCAAGCGAAGCATCGACACTCTCGTCACCTTGTATCCAGATTCCCCACGCGCACACCAGGCGATGGGAGAGAACTATTTTGTGCTCCGGCAGATGCCACAAGCCGAAAAGGAATATTTAGCAGCGTTGAAGCAAAGCCCCGAATTACCTGAGCTGCATCTGGAACTTGGTATGGTCTACACCGGTGCCGCAGATTTGAGCAAGGCGGAAGAGGCCTTTCGTTATGAGACCAAGCTGCAGCCTGGCAGCGCCGAGGCAGCTTACCGTCTGGGAACGACACTTTTGCAGCAAGGAAAGGGCAAGGAGGCACGTGTGGAATTAGAACGCGCCGATCGCTTGCAGCCTGACATGCCGGAAACGTTGTATTCGTTGGGCAAGGCTGCTTCTCTTGAAGGCGACTCCGCTCTTGCCGAGATATCTTGGAACCGGTTGCTCGCGATCGAAAAAGACACTTCCCTGGCGGCACAGACACATTTCGCTCTCGCCGCGTTATATCGCAAAGCGGGTGAGGCAACGAAGGCCAAACAGGAGATGCAGGAATATCAGAAATTACAGGGAAAAATCCCCCAAACGCAAACTCCGCCAAGGTAGCAGGATTGTGCCTCATCAAAACCTTGCGCTCTCGTAAAATGAGAGACTTGCAAAGGAGCGCGATTCGTCATTCGGATAAGATTCTTGCTTATGATCTGCTCACTCCGGTACTAGCAGGTTGCTGAAAAACTCATAAATATTGTAACGAGACGACGCAGGATAGGTCTGATTGAACATGCGAGGACCCGACGAGCAACAGGGATACGTGTTTAGCTACCTTTCTCCGGAGCAGCGAGTGCGCAAGGATCACCCGCTGCGGCCGATCCGCACGATGGTTGACCAAGCACTCAAAGAGCTCTCCCCAGCGTTCGACAAGTTGTATTCCAAGGTAGGACGTCCGTCGATTCCGCCGGAGCAGTTGCTGCGCGCGCTGTTGTTGCAAATGCTGTACTCGGTACGGAGCGAGCGGCTGTTGATGGAAGAGATCGACTACAACATATTGTTTCGCTGGTTCGTAGGGCTGAATCTGGATGAGGAGGTGTGGGATGCCACGGTGTTCAGCAAGAATCGCGATCGCTTGCTGGAGGGCGAGGTGGCTCAGGAGTTTCTGGCGCTGATCGTTGAGCAAGCGCACGGGCAAGGATGGGCCTCGGACGAGCATTTCACGGTGGACGGAACGTTGCTGGAAGCCTGGGCCAGTCTGAAGAGTTTCCAGCCCAAGAACAAAAAGAGCGCCAAGGGTTTCCCGCCGGATGATCCTGGGAATCCTACGGTGGATTTTCACGGCGAGAAGCGCTCGAACCAGACGCACGAGTCGAAAACGGACCGGGAAGCACAACTGATGCGCAAGGGGATGGGCAAGGAGGCCAAGTTGAGCTACAGCGGAAATCTGTTGGTGGAGAACCGCAGTGGTTTGATTGTGGACAGCCGCGTGTGGGAGGCCAGTGGCATCGCGGAGCGCTACGCAGCCTTGGAAATGCTTCAGGACCTTCCGGGAAGTAAGCGCGTCACCGTGGCCGGCGACAAAGGCTTCGACACCGCAGATTTCGTAGCGGAGTGCCGCAACATCTGGGTGACCCCGCACGTGGCGCAAAACCTTGGACGGCGGGGAGGAAGCGCCATTGATAGTCGCACCACGCGGCACCAAGGATTCGCCATCAGCCAAAAGCTCAGAAAGCGTATCGAAGAATGTTTTGGTTGGTTGAAGACGATTGCTTTGTTGCGCAAGGTACGGCATCGCGGAACGCTGAAAGTCGACTGGATCTTCGCGTTTGCTTGCGCCGCCTACAACCTGGTGCGCATGCGAAATCTCTTGCTCAAAGCAATTCCGACGTAGTTCGTCAGGGTCGTAGTGTCTCTGGAAGGTCTGAAAACGCGTTCCTTCGAACTCCCGCGAAACAAAAACTGATCTTCAGAACAAGGAAGAACTCGCGAATAACTCAACAAGAGCCACAAGTCCCACGTGCAGCAAGCTTTTTCATCAGCCTGCTAGTTCAAGTTCCGTTTATCGGGGCCTGAACTCATCCTTGACCTGTGGCAGATTTATTCTATATTGTATAGATAATGAGTGACCGCGATTACCTCGGCGAGTTTGAACACATCGTTGTTCTGGCACTCCTGCGGCTCGGTGACCAGGCTTATGGTGTAAGCGTGCGGCAGGAAATCGCTAAGTGCATCGACCGCGACGTGTCCGTTGGTGCAATTTACGCAACGTTAGACCGGCTCGAAGAAAAAGGTTACGTGACGTCGAGCATGGGCGAGCCAACACCCAAGCGGGGCGGACGACCGAAGCGCTTTTTCCGAGTGACATCGAAGGGCGTGTCCGCCGTGAATCGCACGCGCCGAGCACTCCTAAGCATGTCGAAAGGACTCAAAATCGTCGGGAGGTATGCATGAAATCAGCTAATTTTCAGCCACCCGTCATCGCTGTTTGGCTCATCGATCTTTTCCTTCCCGAGGAACAGAAAGAATCAGTAAAAGGTCACCTCTTAGAAGAATCTTCGGACTTAGCAAAGAAGCTTGGGAAATCCTCAGCGCGAAGTTGGTATTGG
>JBPYDQ010000029.1:0-2197 GCA_051986135.1 Terriglobales bacterium
GCTTGAGGTTGGTTGCGGGGGGTGGATTTGAACCACCGACCTTTGGGTTATGAGCGACGAGGGTCGGGATAACAACTTACAAGACGCGGGTGGCGCCCTAAGATCTTGTAAGGAACGCTGAGGAACCGTTATTGGACGGCTAAAGGACAGGCGAGTTTTGAGGTTTTTCGCGACCAGCACCAGGAGTTTCGGGACGAAAAGTATCACCTGTGCCTCCCGAAAATCTTGAAATATCTGAGAGGAAGAGGCATATGTTCTCTCATAATTCTCAGCGATGCCTACTATTCTCAGGTCACCGTCGCAACTCTGACCTCGATCTTTCGGTCGCGTGCCGCACTGCAGCTCGAGAACCTTGCTCTGCCAGCAAATCGGAGTGCTCCCGTAGTTCCGGAAAATCGATCTGAACGGGATTCTGCAGGCAATCCGGGGCAGTGATCTCGAAAGGGAGAAAACAACCGCACGCGTTTAGAACTTCAAGATAAATCCTCCACAATAACGAAAATTGTGCTGGTTGTTGGTGCTGGTCAGCGGATTGCTGTATCGAGTGAGCACATAGTCAAACTCGCCTGGCCGGATGGCGAAATGCTGTGAAATGGCGACATCGACTCCCCCGCCTGCGGCCAGGGTGAATGGGTTTTGGGTCGGTGTACTTGATATGACCCCTGTACCCGCCACTATTGCATTGTTGAGGTTCACGTATCCATTCGTATGCGATGCTCCGAACAGAACCTCTCCGAACGGCTTCACGCGCCAAATGGGGATCCTGAAGACGGGACCCGCCAGGTATGTATACATATTGGCCGAAGCGTGGTAAGTGACTCCACCAACGGTACGGCTAAAGGTAGTGGTTCCGTAGCCCATGAAATCGGCCTTAATTCCTAGAATCTTGAGGAAATTAAGCTGGACTGCACCACCACCTCCATTGAAGCTACGGGAACTGAGGCCGGTGATCGTGGGGCTGAATCTGAGGTAGGAGTATCCTATGAATAAATTAACCCTATCTACTTGATGACTTTCCTGCGCGGCCAGACTCGTGCCGAACACCAGGATTGCGGCAAACAGAACATTGGTTGCACTCTTCATTTCTTGGACCTCTTCAGCTTTTGTGCTCGTTTCCGCCTATATTTGGCACTGTCATTGTTGACAGGGTCGGAGCGGACCTAGGAGAACGCAAAACGGAAACACGCAGGCGGAACAACGGCTTGCCAGCTTTGTTTTGCCGCTGAATGAAGTCAACAGCTCGGTCGGCAACGTCATCGTCAATGGTCACCATACGGGCCTTGGTCAGAGGGCCTTTGCAGACCTGCAGTGACCAGCCATAGCAGCCAGCGGCAGACTGCGGAGCGGGTGTTAATTAATGTGGACACCGACAAAAGCGTACTGAGGCCATTCCTGTTTGAGGTGCAGGTCGGCGATCCGGGCCCATGGTTGGGCTATTGTTTGTGCTGGTCGCGCTCCTGGCGTGCTGCGAAGTAAGTTCCTGGTTGCCACCTCCGGCTCGAATGACTGTCACAGGCCGCCAAAAGCTATGGGTAAACTTTGCGTTCCAGCAGCCGATGCCAGCATCGGCGAAGCCTGTCCACAGGATCGCCATCATTCGAGCGGTGTCCACCTAGGGCGCCAGCGTAAGCCCAGAAGTTTCAAGCAGATCTGGTTTTCGGACACTACGAGATCAAATCGCTCGGCTTAATGAGGGCTACAGACTCAGCCTAAGGTTCCGGTGCTCCTTAGAGCTTTCCAATTGCGGCATTTTGCTGTGGAGCGCCAGTTCCCTATGGCCATCCGACGCCCGCTGCAGGAGCTTCGATAGACAGTACCTGTCCCGTTCGTTCTCGCGCAACTTCGGACATTCGTTCCATGCCCCGCCACTCGGTGGCTATTAGGAATAGCGTTCTTTTGTCCTCGCCTCCGAGCATGCAAGCAAAGCACCCTCGATCAAGCTCGACCGTTTGCAGCACCTCACCCCCTTCACGCACACGCACACAACGTTTGTTGGGAACGTCCGCGTACCAGACGGCGTTTTCGGCGTCGATGCAAATGCCGTCAGGATAGCCGTCGAGGGCAGTCCAGACGCGTCGGTTCGACAGGCTCCCATCGTTAGCGATGTCGAAGGCACTGAGCTTTTTGCCGTGGGACTCGGCAATAATCAGCGTAGAGTTGTCGGGCGTCACAGCCATGCCGTTGGGGAAGGCGATTC
>JBPYDQ010000030.1:0-3664 GCA_051986135.1 Terriglobales bacterium
GGGCACGTCCAAGACGCGCACGATCAAGTTCCCCTCGGCCTCGGGCGGGCGGCGGCTGAGCGATTCCTTCCAATTGACGAGCCCGCTGAGGCGGCCATGGCACGAGAAGCCGTCACGGCTCCTGACCTCATTTCGCTTTGGAGCAACTGCAAGTACGGGGTTGTAAATTGCTGGGTCTCAATCTGCGCTAACATGCCGCATAGCAGGTTCAAATCACGAAACGCATACTCTGAACCTGCCAACACCCGCTTCCCAGAGTTGCGAAAGCAGTACCAGATGCCGGCTTCAACCAGCACGGTAAGAATGAGGGGCAGGAGGGCGTCCAATCTGAAGTTGAAATCCCGTGATACACCCACTGAATCCAACCCGTGGCGGCGAGGATCGCGAGTATGAGTGCCAGCCACCGGATCCAGTAGGGCTGCATTCGGTCCTTCGCTTCCGCCCACTTGATCAGGGCATCGGGATGGACACCCGCCCCTGAGGCTGCTGGCCCGAGCAGGTGTTGCCTCAGCGAAGCTTCCACCGCGCAGTCCCAATTTGAACGCGCACGCTGAACGGATTGTATGCACGAGAAAGGAATCCTGCGCGGATGATCTTGTTCGGTGAGGGGGCGGTGCGGAAAGCGACTGCCGAATTCATGGCGCATTACCATAGTGAGCGCCATCACCAAGGTTTGGACATCGATCTGATCTGTCCTGACCCTGGGCATACGGTCGCCGAAGGCGAAGTGCATCGGCCAACGTCTCGGCGGTCTGCTGAACTACTACCGCAAGGTTGCCTGAGAATCACTCCGATTTCGACCGGGAGGACACATGGTGTCCCATGTACCGTTACATTTGAACTCGCCACAATCCAGCCGGTACTGCTGGTAGACTACCAGCGGGGAATTGATCGACAACCCGAACAGGGATCCATCCCCCTATCCCTCGGACTGAACGGACCAGTTACGTTACGACCGCCCAGGACAGAACGATCGATTTTTCGGACACTACGAGGTACGCGACACAGGCCAGTTCGCTTTTCTGGACCGGTGCGTGACAACGTCGGAATTGAACCAGCTCAGCGCACTTGACAGCTCCGTGCACCTCGGCGATTGAACACACGCTTGATTTTCATCGATCGTCAACATTTCTCTGGCTGGCGGAGTGTTCCGACAATGACGTCATCTCTATCGGATCGTTCTCAATACCCATGCCTGAGCGACAGTGTGTATCTGAACCAAGCATCGTTGGGATTGATCGGCCAGCCGGCACTCGCTGCGATGCACAGCTTCCTTGAAAATGTGGCGAGGCATGGCAATCTCTATATGTCAGACCGCGATGAGATCAACTACTTCGATCCCTTAGGACAGTTGGTGGCAGATTGCTTCATAACGATCCATCACGCATCGCGATTCTTGCAGCTGCAAGCGAACTGCTGGGGCAATTTCCTTTGCTGTTTCGTCTCAAGCCCAATGCCACAATTCTCGCAGTTTCCTCCGACTTTCCCGCAATTACTCGCCCCTGGGTGCGCCAGTCCTATTTTGAGAACATCCGTGTTCGTTTTGTCGATGACCTTCCTGATCGTGATCTGACAGACGCAATCATTGACGCCATAGACGAAACTATTGGTGTCATAGCTGTTAGCAGCGTGCAGTACTCTACGGGCACCGTCGTGGACGTTGGTCGCCTGGTCGGAAGTGCTCAGAAGGTCGGCGCATTCCTGATTGTGGACGCGACCCAAGCGGCCGGTGCAATGCTGGTAGATACCTCGACGCTCGCAGCTGACGCGGTGGTTACCAGTGGTTACAAGTGGTTGGGCGGACACGGAGGCGTCGCTTTGGCAGCCGTATCTGAGTCCTTACTGAAACAGCTCCCGATTTTGCCAGGCTGGATGGGCGCGTCGGATCCTTTTGATTTCGACGCTAAATCGGTTTCCTTCGCGTCCGATGCTCGGCGCTTCACGCAGTCCACCATGTCCTATGTCTCGATAGCGGGTTTTACAGTATCTATCGAACAGCTGTTGTCACTCGGGGAGGACCGAATTGAAGGTCATGCACGTAAATTGGCAGCGCTGCTAGTTGATGGCGCTCGCGAATATGGCTGGAAACCGTTTCGTGACGTTCATTCTGTAGCCGCATCTCCTCACATCATCTCGCTCGCCCACAGCCGAAAGAACGCACGGGAAACCGTTGAGAAACTCCGCGACCAGAGGATTATATGTTCGGCGCGCGGCGACCGGATCCGAGTCTCCCTTGCTCCTTACAATGATGCAAGTGACGTGATGAAGCTTCTTCAGGCGCTCGCAGGCTTTCATTCCGCATGAACTCCCGCGATAGCATCCATGGAGAGAATGCCACCCCTCAGGGCAAGTCCACTCGTGGGCAGAAGAAGGAGCCCGAAAAAGCGCTCTAAGGCAAAGCGAGAGCAGTTGGCAGTCGCCAATAAAAACGACCGCTAGTCCCCCTACGGGTGGAGGAGGCGTTCTGAAGCAATGTAGGCACGGCTAGCGCATCTCCACAGTGTCAACCTGCCAGTCATACATAAGAGACTCACCGTCAGTTTCGCAAACTCACCGAAGATCTTTCCTCATGGCGATAAGTTGCAGGCAGGGGCGTGCCCAGCACATCTCTATTCCTGCTCCACAGTACGCCCTTACCACACTCATGCAAGGTGTCGCATCGGCACTTCGTCATTAGCTTCTTGATCAAGGCTCGCACTGCCTTGATTCCATCCATCAGCTGGTCCAAATCCGCGAGCTTTCTCCGGGAGAGCGTTGGCCAGCGTTCCGAAGCCCGAGTGACATCGCGGAAACCAAAGAATAGCTGCCTGATTTCAGTCAGTGTAAAGCCGAGCTGGCCCGCTCGCTGAATGATTTCGAGCCGGTAGAGGACTGTGGGATCGTAACGCCGTTGCCCACTCATCCGTTGCGCAAGTGGAAGCAGTCCAATCTGTTCGTAATACCGGATCGCGGAAGCTCGAATTCCAATTTGCTGTGCGACCTTGGGAAATCGTTAAAAGGGGCATAACTAGATTCTAGAGCTACATTCTGAATCGCCTTCTGCAATTGGACAAACCCTTTACAACAACCTCCTTGCCTTAAAGTCGACCTTAAGTTGTACCGTCACAAATGGAACGGTAGATGTATCGGTTCAGAATGCTGTTGTGTCATTCACCCGCGATCGTGGACCAGTTTCTCACTCCACCACACCGCGCACATTCCCTCAATATATTGAAGCGGAAAGCGAATGAGGTTGGTAATCGCGGTGATAAACATCAAAAATCACGCGGCCTAATACGCGGAGGTGCGCCGTCGTGTGCAGATGGACTGGGAAGATAAAGTGGTGAATCTCAACGTAATCTTGCACAAATTCAATCTTTCGAACAAAGAAAGATGAGGGCTTCACGATGGACCCTTCAGAGCGTGTCAAATTGCCGTTATGTACATCCAGATAGATATGCCCCTTGAACAACCCCGCCTTCTTGTGGCGTGGCTTCACCTGGTACATGTAGATTTCATGCTCGTCCAGCTTCTGTTCACTTTTGTAGGAGAACTTGTAGTTCGCTTCGGTCAACGCGGTCTGTGAACGATCATTCTTCTCGACGTGATCCACTTCGGCCTGCAGCATCCGCGAAACTACCTCGGACTTAACAAATGTGTCGCCTGTAAAGTTGACTGGTTTGTA
>JBPYDQ010000031.1:0-9575 GCA_051986135.1 Terriglobales bacterium
TTGGGTACAGTCCCGAATTTCATTACACAAGTCGCATTTGTAAACGATCATTGAACACTATACCTCTCGGCGATAGTACTGCCGGTTCTATATCCGCACAAGTCATGCCCTAGTCGGCCTTGGTCCCTGGCCTTGGCCGATACCAGCGTCGGAGCCACCGCTTAGTACTTGATAAGCCACTCCCTATCAAGAAGATGCGGCCCCCGGCACTCGGGCGGCGACGTTGGGGTTTGTTTTTGGTCAAGGATAGACATCTGCAGCTACGAGTGGTTGGATCAGCTGCTGTCTGCCAGATGGGCAAACGTTAGTTAGCACTCCGCATCCGCACCAACGCGATGCCCCAGCCACCATCTAGCCGATTTGGTGCGAGGTTTGCGACTACGACGAGGACAGTAACTCAGTCCAGCGTGGGCAGCACTGAGAGTTGTTGAAGAGAGGACCCAATACCTTCAGGATAGCAGCGGAAACATTAGTCAACAGATGGGAGAGAACGAGAACGGAAAGCTTGTCCAGAACATGGTGACCCACCTGAAATCATGATCGCATCAAGTTACCTAAGAAGTTCAGCTAGATTCTGCGCCGACAGGTCCGTGTCACCGGATATATTGCTCTGACGCCATTTCCTCATGTATGCAACTATGTTTATGAGTGCATGGGTACCCAAGATATAGAGAAAGGGGTCGGCTGGCTGACGGTAGTGTGAAAACGTTACGCTTAGATAGTAAATTATCGGATAAAGCCCCATCACTCCCAGAAATGGCAACGAATCAAGCCAAGATTCCCTGATCAGCATCAACAATCCGAGCCATGAAACAAAGCTGACAACTGCAGACCATCCGAAGAGCCCTTCTGGCACCGTCCAGAAGCGGTAGACCCTCACCATAGTGTCTGTGACGAACTTTAACGCATGGGTACTGACATACAGAAGAAGTTTTCTCTCGATCATGCTTACAAACCTGCCTTCGCCTAAACGCTGGTATTCCATGCTCAGGCCAGACGGGTTCTCGCTGTAACCAACGTTTGCAAAGTAAATCTCCGCAAAGCCATTGTCCCTCACCGGAACAAAGCGATGAAAACTCCTCACGTCACGAATTATCCAAGGCGCCAATGTGAGGCAAACAGCGACAACCAGCACCGCGGGTTTCCAGCCGGGGGTATGATTTTTCTTATACAGGTAGATTAACATCAACGGAATTGGAACTAGCGTCGCAGGACTTGCCAGTCCTGCAAGCCCCCAAGCTATTCCACAGAGAAACCATTGCAGCTTTCTGCTGTCCGCAGAAAGATTAACGGTCAAGAACACTGCAAAGCACATCAGCATGGTGGCTAATGTGGTATCTGCGAGCACGAACACAGGCAATGCCGCCTGCGGAGTGAGTCCCCAGATCAACCCGGCAAAGAGAGCGGTCGTCGCAGTGCAGAGTCTGGTTCCGATCTTTACGATCAGCACTGCGGCAACGATTGCAAACAATATTTGTAGAAGGTAAGCTGCAACCGCAGATGCAAACGTCTGAGTGCCAAACAGGCGGAACAGCCCACTCAATATCAATGGATACGCCGGAGCAAACCAACTCGTGGCTCCCGAATAATCATGAAATCCTCCTGAGAAGCCATGACCGTGCACTAGAGCCGCCCCTATCATTCCGCACTCGTTGACATTCCAGGCGAAGATGTCAGGCCGGACCTGTAGGAAATAGACCAAAATGGCCAAGCGAGTCAAAAGGGTGACGGTGATCACACTGAACACAGTGTGGAGGCGAATTACGCGGACGCGCAAGGTCATAATGCGGACCTAATTGTACCCGCCCGCCCGGTCGGCGGATACGTTCATTTACGATTTTCCCCCATGGAGTCCGAAGGATCTTCATTATGCGCGATGGGTGATCGAGGATGGTCAACCAGAGGGTGACGCGGGCGAGGTTTTCGATTGGTTCGCAACTACGTTCTGGACAGCAGAAACGCTTTCTACAATCAACCAGAGGTCGAAGTCAGTCTGATACGTTGCGGCGGGCAATGAGGAAGTGTAGACAGGTCCTTTGGAGACTGCACTCGATGTGGGGTACCGCTCTGTGCGATCTGGTCGCAAGAGGCTCCTACATCGATTCACTTTTGAGCGAGGAAAGACTTGGCCGGCCGGGATCAGTAGGGATGCAGTTCCTTTCGGGGTCCAGGATGCAGTTTCGTGTCTTGGGGTTCGGCTTGGAAGAGGCTATAATCGCGTGGATAATGGGTTCTGCAAAGCCTTGCAATTCAGTGTGTTATGTCTAGGAAACGCAGAATTGGTTTTGAGTGTGCGGCGTCCACTCCAGTTCCACCATCTCCATAGGCCGTGGTACAAGAGCGAGATGAAAAGCGACGAAATTGATCCCCCACAGCATCAATAACGCCCAAAATGATTGTATTCCACAATTTTGCTGTGCTACTGAGCAGCTCATCGTGAGTACGATTTCGGGCTCCTCGGCGGCTTCGTCCAACGCCGGGTTAATCAACAACTCAAACAACATCTGCCAACCACGCAACCGCGATGCAGCATTCGAAGCTTGGTTTGGCTGTTGGAAGGCGGTCACTGGAGCCGCGCGACATCGCGTAGGCCTCGTCCTACACATCTTTACAAAATGTTACTCACTCTTTACAGCTTCACCGGGCAGGGAGAACTTACGATATCCATATGTCTCCGCCACGCGTATTTCCGACAAACTGGCGGCCGCGTGGTTGCAAGGTAATTAAGGATACAGCTGAATGCGTAGTATGAAAATCGCCGGATTGATGGTATTCGCATTGGGGACATTTGTTGGTCTCGCCTTGTTTGCGCTGTCCCAGTCTCAACCGCAAATCAGTGGAGGTACGACTGCGGTTAAACAAGTCGGCGCTATTAAATCGATTGCGGGAAGCATCATTGTGCTGGCACCGGATGCGGGATCTGAATTAAGCGTGCTGGTTCAGGATTCCACCCGAATCGTACGTATCGCTCCGGGAGAAAAAGATCTAAAGAATGCAACCTCGATTAGCCTACACGATCTGCAGCCGGGCGATCGAATCCTGGTTCGAGGAAAATCTGCCGATGCGGGTCAGCTCGTGGCGTCTGGAATCATCGCCATGAAGCTTTCCGATCTGGAAGTCCGACAGCAACGCGAGCGCGAGGACTGGCAGAAGCGAGGAGTCGCGGGATTAGTGAGTGGAGTGGACGCTACGTCTGATACGATCACGGTTTCGATCGGTTCATTGGCTGGCAAGAAGAGCGTTGTGATCCACACAACAAAAGCAACTGTGGTGCGCCGGTACGCACCGGATTCCGTGCGGTTCGACGATGCAAGAGCGAGCACACTCGCCCAGATTAAACCAGGAGATCAACTCAGGGCGCGTGGCACCCGCAATGCCGAGGCGAGTGAACTTATTGCGGAAGAAATTGTTTCCGGATCATTTCGCAATATCGCAGGTACTGTCGGTTCTGTGGATGCTAGCTCGGGGACAGTTACCGTTCTTGACCTGGCTACCAAGAAGCCGGTCGTGGTTAAGGTGACAGGCGATTCCGAACTGCGCAATTTGCCTCCGGAAGTGGCAAAGCGTTTGGCTATGCGTATGATGGGCGCGGGGGCGCCACCAGGCGGCGCGGCGTCCACGGGTGCGTTTAGGCGTGAGACCATGGGCCCCGAGGGCGAGGGTCCAGCAGGCGGTCAGCAACGGCGTGGAGACATTCAGCAGATGTTCAATCACTTGCCGCCACTTTCTGTGCCTGAAATGCAGAAGGGTGACACGGTAATGCTGGTGGCGACTGAGGGGACCAGTACAGGGGCAGTCACGGCAATCAAGCTGTTGGATGGCGTCGAACCGATTCTGGCTAGGTCGCCCAAGAACGGTGGCGAGATTATGACACTCTCACCGTGGAATTTAGGCGGTCAAGGCGGCGAGGATGCCAGTCCGTAGATTACTCGTTGGTCGTTGTTAGGCTATCTCTGGTTTGATTCGGAGTGAAGATGTCTCGATTTCTGGTGGCGCTCATCGTTCTGATTGCTTCGCTGAATATCTCAGCGGTTTCGCAGAGCGGGTCTGGCGTGGTTCGTGGTCAGGTTACCGATCCCTCTGGCGCCGCCGTTACGAACGCCACCATTGTGGTGAAGGGCACAGGTGGCAAAAGCCGCACTGTACGTACTAACCAGGAAGGGAAATATGAGTTTACCGGTCTCGCGCCTGGCCAATATTCGCTGAAGGCAAGCGCCAAGGGCTTTGCTGACTTCGAAACGGATTATCTTGATGTTGTTGCCGAGCAGGCGCAGCGTCTCGACATACCGCTTTCCATTAGAGTTGAGAAAGAGAAGGTCACGGTCGAAACTCAGACCGGCCAATTGGACGTGAACCCTGCCGAGAATGCGAGTTCGATCGTGCTGACGGGGAAGGATCTAGACGCACTCTCCGATGATCCCGATGAACTGCAATCGGACCTGGAGGCGCTTGCCGGACCTTCGGCAGGTCCGGACGGCGGGCAGCTGTACATCGACGGCTTCACTGCAGGACAGCTACCGCCTAAGTCAGCGATTCGCGAGATTCGCATTAATCAAAACCCATTTTCTGCGGAATATGACAAGCTGGGTTATGGTCGCATCGAGATATTCACCAAACCGGGGTCCGATCAGTACCATGGGCAATTCCTGGTGGACGGAAATAGCGCATCCTTCAACTCGCTGAACCCATTTCTCAGCCGCGGCGGCGCGGCATTCGAATCGCCCAGCTATCATTCCATGATGTACAACGGCAGCTTTAGCGGCCCCTTGGGGAAGAAAGCTTCATTCTTCATCAATGCGCAACGGCGTGATATCAACGACGAATCGGTGGTCAGTGCAATAGTGCTTGACCCAAGCTTCACACCTACGCCGTTCACCGCAGGCTATCCCAGTTCGCGCATCCGCACTAATATCGGCCCCCGCATCGATTACCAGATCAGTCCCAGTAACACGCTCACGGGCCGGTACCAGTTCTGGCAGGACATTGACAGAAGTCAAGGAATCGGACAATTTGATCTTGCCTCGCAGGCGTACAACCAGGGCGAGACCGAACACACACTTCAACTGAGCGACACGCAAACCTTTGGCGCTAAAGCGGTGAACGAGACACGATTTCAGTACATTCGCGATGTCACCCAACAGTCGCCATTTAGCCTTCTACCCACCATCGACGTTCTGGGTTCGTTCGTGGACGGGGGTAACAATCAGGGAGGAATAACGGACCGAGTCGATAAGTACGAGTTCCAGAACTACACGTCCATCTCCAAGGGTAAGCATCTTCTGAAATTCGGGGCCCGCCTGCGCTATGCGCAAGACATCAATGACGCGACTACCGGATTTAATGGCCAGTTTACCTTTTCTTCACTGACTGCTTACCAGACCGCACAGCAAGCACTCGCGGCCGGGCAGGCCATTCCGGCAATATTTCTTCCCAGCCAATTCTCTTTGACAGCTGGCTTACCGCGCGCTTCGGCCAGTGTGTTCGATTCCGGATTGTATGCGCAAGACGACTGGCGCTTGCTACCTAATGTCACGCTGACTTATGGCTTGCGCTTGGAATCACAAACCGGAATCAGTGATCATCTCGATCCGGCTCCGCGTATCGCGGTTGCCTGGGGGGTGGGACGTGGAGGGAATTCTTCTCCGAAAACCGTAATCCGTGCGGGGTTTGGAATGTTCTACAGCCGCTTCCAGGAAGATTACATCCTGCAGGCTAACCGGTTGAACGGAGTAACACAGCAACAGTACATCGTCTCCGCTCCTAATACGAGCTTTTATCCAAACATCCCGAGTGTGAGCACGCTGCAAACACTTGGTGCGGCCAGTTTTCCGACTACTTACCAGCTTGCCCCGAATCTGCACGCCCCATACATCATGCAGAGCGCGATCACCGTTGAGCAGCAGCTATCCAAGAGTGCCAAGGTGGCTGTTTCCTACTTGAACTCGCGTGGTGTTCACCAGTTCCTGACACGCAACATCAATGCCCCACTTCCTGGAACCTACAATCCGGCGGATCCGACCAGCGGCGTGAGACCGTTCGGCGACACCGGCAATATCTACCAGTATGAGTCGGTGGGAATTTTTAAGCAGAACCAATTGATCGCGAACCTAACGCTGCGCGCAGCCTCTCAAGTTTCACTGTTCGGCTACTATACGTTGAACTACGCCGACAGCAATACGGCAGGGATCGAAACGTTTCCGTCCGATCAGTACAACCTCGCGGTCGACTATGGCCGCAGCGCCTTTGACGTTCGCCATCGCTTGTTTCTGGGAGGAACGGTGGCGCTGCCCTACGCCTTCCGCCTGAGCCCGTTCTTGATGGCAAGTTCGGGCCGGCCTTTTAATATAACTCTTGGTCAAGATCTGAATGGGGATTCAATCTTCAACGATCGTCCGGGATTTGTGTCACCGGCAACTTGCGGGACGACTACGCGTCTGAGTCCTAGCGTCGAATGTACCGCGCTCGGGACATTTAACCTGCTGCCAACTCCCGGGCAGGCAATCGTTCCTATAAACTACGGCACAGGCCCGGCGATGGTTACCTTGAATCTGCGGTTGAGCAAGACGTTTGGTCTTGGTAGGAGACTCGAGCGAGCTGGCGGAGGAGGCGACACTGGTGGGCCCAGTGGACCCGGTGGGCAAGGCGGCGGACATGGCGGCGGTGGTGAACACGGCCACTTCGGCGTGATGGCGGGCGGACCAGTCGGGCTAGGCAGCGCCACCGACCGCCGGTACAGCCTGACTTTCGGAGTCTCGGCGCGGAATGTTCTAAATCATGTAAACCTGGGACCGCCGGTTGGCAATCTGAGTTCACCATTATTCGCCGAGTCCAACTCGCTTGCGAGCGGCCCGGGCTTCGGCGGAGCATTCTCTTCGGCGGCTAATCGCCGCATCGATTTCATGGCGACGTTCAGCTTCTAGTTAAGGTTGTCCGTACACGGGCGGGCTCTACTCACCCGATTCCCCGCGTGGACAGACAACCCGAACCCCCAGGGCCATGCTTAGTTAGCATAAAGGTAAAAACTGAGGCCCCGTCGAAGCAGGGCCTGTTTTTTTGTTGGATGAGATCAGTTTCACCAAGCTGTGAACGTCAGCTCGTCCAGATACGCATCATACGCATTGCCTGCCTGATTCCCATCCATCTGAAAATGAACTCCAAAATTTTCGGAGCTTGGTCGCCCCACGGGAAGGAACGACTGGTTGATCGTGTGTCGCACACCATTGAGAGTGAGAGAAAGAAACACGGCCTTCCCGTTGCTGATCTCAGTGTTGACGGTCAGGTGATCCCAACTGTTCATAGCCGGCCGCTTGCAGGGAATATTAGTGGCTGACCAACGCGCCCCAGCTGTATCCCAAACGCTGAAGACGCCTTTGTTGTAGGAGCACTGTACCGAGAACTTGTACCACTTCGTCGCAACGTGCTTGTTGGACGAGAATTCTATTCCCTGTGCATAGGCGGGATTGCTGAGTCGATAGTTTGTAGAGAGTGTGAAGTGCGTGACCGATGAGCTTGACCCCAGAAGGATCGGCCACAAGCAATTGTTGTATTGTCCCCTGGGACCGAGATAAAACTGACCCGAAGCTCCGTCCACCGAGGGGGAGGATACGATCTTGGGCTTTGAGCTGCAGACCGGGTTCCCCTGGTCGGGGGACGTGTACCAACCCGACATCTGTTCGATGTTGTTATACGCGAGGGTGCCCGAAGACCGATGGATGCTGGATAGCGCCTGGGGTGTGGACACATCTATAGAGCGAGACGACGAAATCTCAATTCCATCCGCTTGCACAGCCTTGACCGTCAGAAGGTGGTTACCTTCTGACATCGCTACAAACAAATCCAGTGGCGTGACCGGCACCGACTGGCGCATTTCGACGTTATCTACGAAAACGCTGACCGAATTGAGAGGCGCTGTGGATGAAAAATCCGCCACCACGCGGACTGGCGAGCTTACCACACCAGCACCGGGCGAAACGATTTTCACTCGTTGTGCCAGGCTAATAGTCGCCCCCAATAGAGACACTGAAAGTGTGACACTGCGCACGAAATTTGCCGACGACAAGACGACCTCCGAAATCGTGGGTTTATTGTGGGGTTCACCCTACTGATTTCACGTACGCGTTACAAGATTAGTTAGGGCAAGGTTTCTAAGTTGATTGGAAACAGACCGATCGAACATAGAGCAAGGACAATTCAGCTACTCTGGATTTTTTTACCGTAGCTACTCAGGTCTTACGAGTAGGGATGAAGCGGCAGAGATTATTGTTCGAAACTCTCCGAACAGCCGAGGGTTGCAACCGCATGTCCCGTGTCCACCTGATTCATTAGCGAAGTTTTCACGAGCGACCCCTCTTTGTAATGCCTCCATTGCCACAATCCATAGCCGTTCGCGAGAAAAAACTGCTCTTGGTCGCGGCAGTGATCGAAGGCTTTATCGCAGTTGTAGTGGTAATGCAGGACGCGAGTCCACACCCGTCCGAGATTCCCGCCAGCATCCATTTTGACGGGAGCGTCCAGATCATTGACCGCTTTCCCAACCTTGCTGGTCTTGTACGGACGGCAGGAGGAGAAATAACGAAAACTTGTATCCTCCACCTTGACTTCTGGACCAGGTTTGCCTTCCGCCACACATCGCGCAGCGATCGGTAAGTCGTGAACAAAGCGTTTGAACGTACGATTGTCCTTCCACTCCAGTTCCGTGGAGCGCATGTAAATGTACTGTTCATCAAACGCCTTAACGTCAAAGCCGTGCGCGTAGGGACTCTTTAGCCAGAACCAATATCCAGTCGGGGCAAAATCCTGATTTGAGAATACCTCGGTATAGATGGGGTTGGGCTTTCCATTGAGAAAATGGTTGACCCTTTTCTCTTGATCCATTACGAAGTATTTCATTATGTCCGCTTGCCCGCTGGGACAGGCGAAGGCTTCGGCGTTCGCAAAACTGCTGGCGATGACGAGCAGTAGAAATGTGATGATCCTCATTGCACTTCCCAGCACATTGCTTTCCTGAGCCTAAGGCCGCGCCGTTCACGGGCGGAAGCGAGAACACGGCTTACCCCCGGAATGCTTGTCAGAATTCTAAGCTCAGGATCCCGATTGTTTCCTCCCGTTGAAGCTCCTCGCTTGCGAGGGCATCGCCAGGCTTTCAAGCAGACTTCCTGAAATAATTTTTCCACCTGCAACAAACACCAGTGCGAGCTAGCAGCATCTCATTCCCGCTCTGAAGAGAGTACCTCACTATGAAACCACTCAGCATGAAACCAGAAGATGAACCGATCGCCACGAGTCATAAACATTCAATTCAACTACAACTAAGAGCAGGGTTTCTCAAGAATGGCATAGCCGGAGCTCGGTGGGGCGTGCTCTGCGTTATTGCCCTCGTCCCCCTCGCATACATAAAGGCGTGGGTGGATCCCTTTGGATTGGCTCAGCACAGTACTCACTACTTCGCGGATAATCTTTATCTGCCGGGCGGACTGCATCTGATCGAAATACAATCGTTGGATCCATCGACCGCACAGGTATACGAAGGCCAGGTCAATCTCAACGTTCCCGCGACTGGCCTCAATTACACGACC
>JBPYDQ010000032.1:0-3145 GCA_051986135.1 Terriglobales bacterium
GGTCCGTGGCTCACCGATATCCTCGCCGCGTTGTGCTCGATGGTTTCGCTCGTCCTATTTCTCAGGATCTGGCAACCCAAGCGGATTTGGGGACACCATGGACATCATGACGAGCAGCGGTCTGCTCGCGGGACTCACGGTTACTCCCGCAGCGATGTCGCGCGGGCATGGCTGCCCTGGCTGATTCTCAGTCTATTAGTTTTCTGCTGGGGCACGTATACCGGGAGGAAGATCATGAACACACCCGAGAAAGTGTTCCCGTTCATGAGCTCTTGGCCTATTCCTCCGAGCGCAATCACTAATCCCCAGATACCAGTTGCCGGACTCAACAAGATGGTGGAGCGTGTGCCGCCAGTGGTTCCGAAGCCTACGGGCGAGGCTGCAGTGTTTGGCCTGAACTGGATTTCGGCCACAGGCTCGGGAATCCTGATCGCAGCCATCATATCCGGTTTCATTATGGGCCTGTCAACGCGGACGATGATGTTCATGTGGTGGAAGACAGTCTGGCATATGCGCTTCTCATTGTTGACGATCGCGGCCATGATGTCGCTTGGCATCCTGACCCGCTACTCAGGCCTGGACGCGACCATGGGGCTGGCATTCGCCCGCACGGGACACTTGTATCCCTTCTTCGGAACATTGTTAGGTTGGCTGGGCGTGGCGCTTACCGGGTCAGATACAGCATCCAACGTGCTGTTTGGCAGCTTGCAGAAGATTTCCGCGCAACAGATCGGCATTTCCCCGGTGCTCATGGCGGCAGCCAATAGCTCGGGCGGCGTCATGGGTAAGATGATTGACGCCCAGAGTATCGTGGTGGCCAGCACAGCCACGGAATGGTACGGACATGAGGGCGAAATTCTACGTTACGTCTTCTGGCACAGCATTGCTCTGGCATGCCTGGTAGGCGTCGTTGTTTTCCTGCAGGTGTACGTGACACCGTTCACGCGCCTGGTTGTACGCTAGGCGGACACGCGACCCTTCAAATGGGTGTTCACACAAGGTTGAGGTACACAGCAGGCTCGGGGAAGGTACCGCAAGCTGAAACAATGTGACCCCACGGTTGGCGCCAAGGCGCCATGTTTCGCCAGCCGCCCCAAGCCTCAAGCGCTTTGTGTCCCGTGCCGAACGGTTCACTGCCGCCGCGGTAAACAAGCGAAAGGCGCTAATGAGCTCGAAAGTTGGTTCCGGCGCTTCAATCTTCCACACGAACGCGGATCACCCCCAAAGCCATCAGCCGCGGCGGCAGATCGCGCAGCAACGGGATTCGTGTGAAAGCACGAACGAACCAGGGAATGATTAGGCCCTGCTGCTCCTGGGCCTTGAGGGCGGTCGCGATTACCCGCTTCTGAATCTGCGTTTGAAAGGCTTGAATAATCCGGACCGGCCATTGCCGCTTCGACTGAACCGCTCGGAGTTGTTCGATCGTGACGCGGCGGTTGAGTAAGGGCTGAGTAAGCAGGTTGGCGGCCACGACTGCGTCCTGCACGGCATAATTAATTCCCACACCGCCCACGGGGGACATGGCGTGCGCGGCGTCCCCGATTAAGAGCAGGCCGGATGCGTACCAGTGCGGGCAGAGGCTGGATTCGACGGAAAGGAGCGATACTTGGCGCCAGTCTTTCAGGGATTCGACGTGGTTCGCCAGTTGGGGCTCGATCTCGAGGATGCGCCGCCGCAAGCCTTCGAGCCCTTCGGCGCGAAGCGATTGATACGAGCCCTTTGGAATTACGAATGCCGCCTGCCAATAGTCCTTGCGGTCGAAACCAGCAAGAATGTGCCCGTGCGCAAATCCGCCGAAAGCGCCACCCGGGGCATCGAGATCTTCAGGAAGGTGTGGCAGACGGAACCACAAGACATCCATGGGAGGCGAGGTGCGGACTGGCTCGATTCCAGCGAGGTGACGTACACGCGAAAAGCGACCGTCGGCGCCTACGGTCAGCAGGGAGCGCAATTCATGCATGCCGCCATCAATTTGATAGCGGACGCCACGAACCGCGCCCTCTTCTCGAATCAGATCCGTTACGTTTGCCCCCATCAAGAGCCGAAACCCGGGGTACTTCTTCGCTTCAGTGGCTAACAGAGCCAGGAGATCTTTCTGGTGGACCATGAGGATGTAGGGATACTTTGTCCTCAGCCGGCGCAGATCGAAAGGCATGAAGGGACCGCGGTTTGTGAGCAAGGTAGGCCCGGAGATTTTGCTGTTGCGGAGTTCATGAACGCGCCCAGCCAGCCCGATCTGGTCGAGAATCTCAAGTGTTGAGGGGTGAACTGTATCCCCTCGGAATTCCCGGTCAAAGTCCTGATGCATCTCAAGGAGAGTTACGCGAACACCGCGTCGCGCCAGCAGCAGCGCCAGCGTTGCTCCAGCGGGTCCGGCTCCGACGATCGAGCAATCTGCTTGTTCCATGGCAGTCAAAGCCTCGACGCGATTCTTCAACTCGGAAGCACCGAGTGCGCGGTGCCGTCAGGAGTGTTTTTCCGTTTTCCCCAATTATCTGCTCTGTCTAGATTCTATTTTCCCTTAGAAAGGTTCTCAGCCGGTCTGGTTTTTGTGCGAGAAGTAGTGTGGCGGCAAGCGCCGATGTTTTCTGATCGGTGGTCCAGGGCGGTCCAAGCGAACGACCAAGCGTGGAAATCTGGTGCAAAATCCGATTTGCCGCCTTACCGAACTCTCTCTGGACCCGTTCGTTGAGATCACGCTCTCGAACGCCGGTGACCCGTAGCTCCAAGTCGTCGCATGCTTTCGCGAGGATTGTGCGGAAGAATTCGCCTTCCGCCGCGTGGATTAAAGCGTGGGAGCTGAGGATGTTGGCCAGAGGAGGGAGCGGACGACCTGAACCGAGAAGGGCAGCACAACCGATTACGCGGTATTCACGATCGCCCAGTTCATGTACCACGTTTCTTAGAGCTTCCACAGCGAGGCGTTTTGAGATCGCGAAGCAGTTTCGAAGGAACTTCTCTGCCTCCGGAAGTTCGAGATTCTCGGCAAAATGATAGGGCTGGTTCGCACCCGGGGTTCCCGGCGGGGAGAGAGCGATGCGCCTCCGATCAATTATCTCCAGTGCGTCGGTAATGCCTGAGACCGCGACGAGCGCTCCCCAACCAGAATGCATTCGAACTCCGATCGCCACGCGCTTCATTTTAG
>JBPYDQ010000033.1:0-13386 GCA_051986135.1 Terriglobales bacterium
GTGAAGTTGGCAAATATCTACATAGCAGGTGAATCGGCAACGAATCTTGCAAGCAGTCTTTCTGGAATCCCTATTCAGATCATCGCTGACCCGGGTTTCTCGACTGTGCCTTTGGCGTGCACGGGAACTCCTAAAGACAGTATGCAGGCGCTAAACGCCAACGGTATTCTTGGGATCGGGCCATTTCAGTCAGATTGCCCCGGTAACTGCTTCTTGATGGGTTACCCTTACAATCCGGGCCTCTATTACTCATGCCCCCCTACGGGATGCGATCCGAATAGCTCGACTCTAACCGTATTTACAGTTGTGCCGGTTTGGAACCCGGTTGCTGCGTTTGCGAATGATAACAACGGGTCATCATAGAGTTGCCAGCTGTGCCGACTAGTGGAGCCGCAGTCGTCAACGGCTCTCTTGTATTTGGCATAGGTACGCAAAACAACAACGGGCTGGGTAATGCGACGGTTTATCCCGCGGATCCGCAGACAGGGAACTTCACGACTCTGTTTGCTGGTCAGTCCTACAACGCCAGCTTCATCGATAGTGGTTCGAAGGGACTATTTTTTTGAGCAGTGGTACGACTTCGATTCAAGATTGCGGCACGGGTAACTTGCAGGGTTTCTACTGTCCTACGGCGAATTTGTCGTGTACAGCTACCAATCAAGGCTTTAACAGCTCCGAAAAAGGCACAGTGAATTTTACAGTGGCCAATCCTGGCCTTCTCCCTCCCGGCAATTTTGCACTGAATGATCTTGCCGGTCCTTACGTTC
This sequence comes from Terriglobales bacterium, assembly GCA_051986135.1. Classification (GTDB taxonomy): domain Bacteria; phylum Acidobacteriota; class Terriglobia; order Terriglobales; family Acidobacteriaceae; genus Gp1-AA122. The sequence continues at coordinate 768 of JBPYDQ010000033.1, forward strand.
CACGTCCTAATCCCGGCGGATCGCGCGCCTCGACGGGTTTCAATTATGGACTTCCGTTCTTCTACGGGAGAAATGTCTACACTGGTATCGAAGGAATGCCGATGCCGGCAGGTGTTCCTAAGGGACCCTTTTTCGCCTACTGACTGGCAATGATATTCAGGTGGCGGTGGCCAATTTCACAGGTTGCCTCTCCTGCTCAGAGGATCTATAAAGTCTACTAATCTGGAAGTGCCCGTTGTCATTACCAGGATTAAACGCCTCTCATCCTATCGGTCAATCGTTAGGTGCCGTGAGGTTCTTCTCTGTGCTTTCACCACTTAATGGAGCATCGCGTTTGTGGTGCTGGCTCAACTGAACTACCCCACAACTCCCGGTTTCCCGGCTGGCTGCGCTCGTCCCGCACCATGGCGATAACACGGATTTAAGAGCCTGGGTCGACGTAGGTTGGCGACCGGATCCTAGTACTCGAGCCAGGCCGGTTTTACTTTTTCGGGCGGGATTCCGGCGGCACCAGGCCAGCCACCCGGTAGTAGACTACGAGTTGCCCGTAATGCTCTCCCGAGTGCTCGATCAGCCCGTAGGCCATGTCAAGGATGCGTACCTGCTGATGGCTGTCGGGATCGACTACCAGATCACTTAATCCGCTGTCTCCCTTGGCCTTGATTGCTTCGGCTCCGTCGCCGAATGATTTTTTCACAAATGCCACGACGTCAGCTTTGGTTTTGTATTGGTCGCTCTTTGGATCCTCCAGTGCTGGCGGCTTTAGTCCCATGGCCGGGTTGGTGAAGAAATAGTTCGCGCCGGCGGCATGGAGTAATTGCTCTCGGAAACTGCGTTGAGCGGGATTGGGTTTGAAATCGTACTTATTCTCGGGGAAGTCCTCAGCCATGGCGATCAGCTTGCGCCCGACCTCATTCCAGGATTCCAGGAGCACCTGTGATGGAGTGGGGGGCGGCTTGATAGGCGCGGCCGTCGTCTGCGCATTTTGAGCGTATAAGGCCGCTGGCGAGAAACATATTGCGAGCGCAAAAACCATCGCTCCAGGCGTTACGGCATCTCGGAATCCAGCTTTCCTCATCTGATCGTCCTTTCTCCAAGATTGGAGCACATTGTATCCCCGGAATGGGCCGGCTGCGCCTAAAAACTGGCATGACCGCTCTAAGCGCGTTCGATAGTCAGCAATTTCAGAATCACATCCTTCTGGGGCCGATCCTGGCGGCTGCGCGCAACTTGTGTGATTTTGTCGACGATATCCTGACCCTCCACCACCTCTCCAAATATGGTGTGCTTGCCCGTAAGCCAAGTGGTGGGAGCGACCGTGATGAAGAATTGCGATCCATTCGTGTTTGGACCGGCATTGGCCATAGCAAGCTTGCCGGGCCGGTCAAACCTATGGGGAGAGGCTTTGGTTTCGTCCTCGAACTGATAGCCCGGTCCGCCCATGCCCGTACCCGCAGGGTCGCCGCCCTGGATCATGAAATCAGGGATCACGCGATGAAAAACCGTGCCATCGTAGAGCCGGTCTTTACTCTTTCTACCACTTACCGGATGAGTCCACTCACGTTGGCCTTCCGCAAGATCGATAAAGTTTGAGACCGTCTTGGGTGCGTCTTTCTCGAATAGCCGGCAGACAATCCGGCCTTCGCTGGTATCGAAAACTGCGTAGGTACCGGGGGAGCGTGGCATAACAATCCTTTCTTTTCTTCAATCTGACCTGGGAGCACAGTCGCTTTTACCGACTGCCGGTGCCGTGGGATGCCGCTGCTGCCGGCTTTTTGGTTGCCGGCTTACTCGCGGCCGCACCCGCTTTTTCAATAGTGACGTGATTAATCCTTACCGGTCGGAAAGGCCGATCGTCGCTAGGATCGCGGGCCATGCGCGCAATCTGCTTTACCAGAGTGATGGAGGCCTCGTCACACTGACCGAAGAGATTGTAGTGTCCGTTCAAATGCGGCGTCGGCACTTCGGTAATGAAGAATTGCGATCCGTTGGTGTTGGGCCCGGAATTGGCCATGGCGAGGCGGCCGGGACGATCAAACGTCAGGCTGGTCACGATCTCGTCCTTGAAGGTGTAACCCGGGTCTCCGCTGCCGTTGCCGGCAGGGTCACCGCCCTGAATCATGAAATTTGGAATGACTCGGTGGAAGATGGTGCCGTCGTACAACGGCGTATTGTGCTTGGTGACATGGCTGACCGGATTCTTCCAGTCCTTTGTGCCTGTCGCCAGACCGATAAAATTGGCCACCGTGATGGGCGTTTGCTTCTCAAAAAGTGTGCAGCGTAGGGTGCCCGCGGTCGTGTCAAAAACCGCCACGGGATTGCCCGCACCGGCCGAGGCGGCGGGTTTGCGGGTGGCTGACTGACGGGAACTCTTGCTCGCTGCTGTCTGCGACCACGCCGTGACCGATATTAATAAGAGGAGCAAGTTTAAGGCCGCGAAATTACGCATGACGGGACTCCTTCTATCCAACGATTTTCATGAATGAACAGGGAATTGCATGGGTCTCTGTCGATTCGTAAAGCTCTGTCGGGGCATTCCGGTAAACAGGGAATTGTACGACAGGGCAGGTTAGTTCTTCCTATTCCGGGCCGCTTGTAATTGCTGGCTGACCAGCTCGGCATCCTTCATGACTCGCAGCAAATTGCCGCCAAGGATTTTGCGAATATCATTGTCGTCGTAGCCGCGATCCAGCAACGCCTGAGTAATTTTGGGCAGGTCGGCGGCCGAGTCGATTTCCGCGGGCAGGGCGCCACTTACCCCATCGAAATCCGAACCCAACCCCACGTGGTCGATGCCCGCAACCTTCGCGATGTGGTCGATATGGTCAATCAGCGACTTCAAGGGCGGGCGCGGGATCCGCGCCAGCCATTCTTCCTCAAGCGGCTCGGTGTCGATATATTGGGGGGCTTTGCCTTCCGCCTTCTGCCTGGCAATAAAGTCCTGTACCGCCGCATCCATTGCTTTTCGCTGGGCCTCCTCGGCCTGGCGAAAATTCTCGTCGATGAAGCAGGAACAGAAATTGACCATGACCACGCCGTTGTTGCGGGCGATGGCCTTCAGCATGTCGTCGGTCATGTTTCGGGGTGCGTTGGTCAACGCTCGTGCGGAAGAGTGAGAGGCGATAACCGGAGCCTTGCTGATGGCGACTGCGTCGTAGAAGGTCTTGTCGGCCACGTGCGAGATATCGACCATCATCCCGAGGCGATTCATCTCCTCAACCACCTCCCTGCCAAAGTCGGTAAGGCCATCGTGGTGCTGCACCTGGGGATCATTGATATCGCCGGAGGAGTCAGCCCAGTCATTGGTGTTGGACCAGCTCAAGGTCATGTAGCGCACGCCCATGCGATAGAAATCATCGAGAAGGTGGAGATCATTTTCTATGGCGTGTCCACCCTCGACGCCCATCAACGCCGCTAGCTTGTGTTGCTGATGAGCGCGCTCGATATCGGCCACAGAGTACGCCATCATCATGCCATCCGGGTGACGTTCGACTTGCTGATAGACCGAATCGATCAAGTCGAAGGCGCGTTTGGCATAGTTGACGGGATTCGTGGTCGCCGGGTCGACCCAGATGGAGAAAAACTCGGCGCCGAGCCCGCCTGTGCGAGCCTTGCCCAGGCTGATCTGACCCTTGTCATTCGGGTCGGTACTGGCAATCTCGAAGCCACGATCGAGAAAGCGTTGCGGGGTATCGGCGTGCGTATCCACCACAATGGCCGATTCCTCGAGGGAGCGGGCATGAGGGCTGACAACAGTTGCGGGATCCCTGCTCTGAGCCATCGTTGCGGCACTAAGCAGCCAGATGAAAACCAATGGAGTTAAGCGCATAAGTGATTGGTCCGATGGAGACCGAAGGGAAGGATTGTATACGTTGTTGCTGCTCGGAGGAAAGCGTCCCGGCTAGGACTTGAGAAACTTGAGCGTCAAGGAAATCGATTCTGCCAGTGGGTTGTCGGTATTGAGCGCCAGCTTGGACGCCACGATCGGTTCAAACCGGCGCTTCACCCGAAGATATAGAGAATAATCGCGGTTCCGGGCAGGGTGTTCCGCCGGCTGCTCCAGACGAGCCTGTGCGGTTAGTTCGCTGCAGCTACATTCCAGTATTCGCCACCTCTGTCGCCTTCGACGCGCAAATTCGATGACACGATCAATCTGGTAACAGCGGGAGAAGGTACGGCCATCGAGAAATATGAACCGGGCCGGATTCTTCTTCCAGATGTAACCGGCTGCCTGCAGCATGATTTCCATGCAGAAGTCGTCCTGAGCGGTTGAGTATTCCACCTGCGATCCGAAAATCGCACGTCTAATCTCATCTTTATTCAAAACCGTTCCGGAAAGTTCCGAGGCCAGTGCCTTCGCCAGCGTGGACTTGCCGGTTCCAGGGAGGCCGGCCATGAGGATGATCATGTAAGCAAGTGGGGACAGAAATTTTCGGCCACAAATACTAAGGCTATTCGACGCGATCTTCAGCCGTTTTGACGGTTTCCGGCAGTTCGGCTGGAAACAGTGTCTGCGTGTGGCGCCACTCGCTATATCGGTCCGATACCATCACGTGGAATACCCATTGACGGCGTTCTTCTTCGGGTTCGACAAGGCCAAGGGCCCGCAGGTAAAACAGATAGCTTTCCACGAAACGAACCTCTGGCTTGGTCATTCCGCGCCGCTGCAGGTCAAGCGTGATTCCCGCAAGATGCGAGGAAGCCGTCTCGCCCGACTCAGGAGCGGCATTGCGATTATGGCGACGAAGCTTATATTGCACTCGGACCGTGCGCACGGCCGAGTTCACCTGAATCTGATCGTGGAAGCGGCGGTAATACGCCTGGCTGAGGTCCTGGACGAAATCGCGCGTCCAAGGCCTGCAGTAGCGCCGCGCCGGATCAAGGCGGGGATCAAAGCGCAAGGTCTGACCTTCGGGAATCTCTACCAGGTCCTGACGCAACTTAAGCACGTCCAGTTCATCATCGTCGGCAATGCGTGGCAATTCGAGACGATCGATTTCCTCATTTTGGCGGAGCAGGGAATCGTGCGACGGGCGAAACATCGGGTTCCAGGCGATTCGTCGCACATGACGCCGGCTGCGATGGAGTTTGCGCACGCCCGTATGCCGATAGGTAATGTGACCGTGCAAAGCAAAAGCCCGGCCAGCGAGGGCCAGAGCGATTACCGTAACCAGCCAATAAGGTCGTTGATACCTAATCGACAACCAATTCACCTCAACTCGATTGCCTGCCTGGGATGCAAGCTAGGCTGCGATTTTAGTCCAGAGGCCCGGAGAAACAATTGCCAAAAAATAGAAAAAAGGCGTTACCAGGGTTATACAGCGGTCAGTATTCAGTTACAGCCTATTCTATTGCTGTTGACACTAAACGACTTGCAGGGATTATGTTACAGACGCCCGGACGCGTCTCCCCCTCGGCTCGCGTCCGCTACACGGTCTCACTTTCTAAACCAATCGCTAAATGCTTGCTTGATTACTTCGCCGCCCACTTGGGAAATCGAACGTGTCAACGGAATGTCCTTGGGACAAATCGCAACGCAGTTCTCGGCGTAACCGCACTCTTGGATGCCGCCATCCCCCATCAGGGCTGCCAGCCGTTCACGTTTTAAAGCGACGCCGGTGGGATGGGTATTGAAAAGACGGACCTGTGAAATCGTGGCCGCACCCACAAATCCTGTGCTTTCGGTGAATTGCGGGCAGGCCTCCATACAGCAGCAGCAGGAAATGCAGCGGGACAGCGGGTAGGCTACTTCTTGATCTTCCATCGATAAGCGGGGGCCGGGGCCGAGATCATACGTGCCGTCGACTGGCACCCACGCTTTGACGCGCTTCAGGTTCTCGAACAGTACGCTGCGATCAACCGCCAGATCGCGGACCACGGGGAATTTCGAGAAGGGCGCCAATTTGATCGGTTGTTCCAGCTTGTCGATCAGTGCCGAACACGCCATGCGCGCCTGGCCGTTGATAAGCATCGCACAAGAGCCGCACACCTCTTCCAGGCAATTGGAGTCATACGTGATCGGCGTGGTCGGTTTCCCGTCGCGGGTCACCGGGTTGACGGCAATCTCCATCAATGCGGAGGTTACGTTCATCCCAGGTTTCCAGCGAAGTTCGAATTCTTCCCAGCGCGAGGCGGCGGCGGGGGTGTCTTGACGCTTGATTCTTATGATGACGGTCTTGTTCTCAGCCATTAGCTCTTTAGCCTTAAGCACTTAGCTCACACCCACATCCCATGCTACGTTTCGGATGATAACGGAAAGGGCGTCCACCATGGCAAGCTGCCATCAATACTTTCTCGCGCGCGGCGGAATCAGGGATATATCGACGGGCTCAAACTCAAAACGCGGCTCATCGGCGTCCGGTGCAAAGGTCGCTTTGGTAGTTTTCAACCAGTTCTTGTCGTCGCGCTCGGGGAAGTCGGGTTTGTAGTGGGCGCCACGGGATTCGTCGCGCAAGGCAGCACCCTGGGCAATGACACGCGCCAGTTGAAGCATGTTATAGAGCTGGCGAGTAAATGCGATCGTCGTATTTGCCCATTCGAGACGGTCGCTTAGGTTCACGTTCTGATAACGTTCCAGTAACTCCACCAGCTTAGCGTCGGTATCTTTTAGATTTTTGTTGTAACGGAGGACCGTGCAGTTCTGGGTCATGACATCGCCCATTTCGCGCCACAGCAGGAATGGATTCTCGCTGCCCTCCGCCTTCATCAGCCTGGCATTGATGTCTTCTTGCCGCCTTTGTTCGGCTTCAAAGTGTCCATCAGACCGAGCCGCGGACGCGTTGCGGGCGTATTTGACCGCTTCAGGGCCAGCCACGAATCCGCCCCATATGCAGGACACGAGCGAATTGGCACCCAAGCGATTCGCGCCGTGGTACTGGTAATCGCACTCACCGGCTGCATAAATTCCTGGGATGTTCGTTGCCTGCTTAAAGTCAACCCACAGTCCGCCCATGGTGTAATGCATGCCAGGGAAGATTTTCATGGGGGTTTCGCGCGGATCGTCGCCCACAAACTTCTCGTAAATCTCCAGGATACCCTCCAGCTTGCGGTCGAGCACGTTGCGATCAATGTGGGTCAGGTCGAGGTAGACCATCGGCTTTCCATCAATGCCGAGGTGGTACTCGTAGACGACTTTATGAATAGCGCGCGTAGCGACGTCGCGGGGAACCAGGTTTCCGTATTTGGGGTACCACTCTTCGAGGAAGTACCAGCGCTCGCTCTCGGGAATAGACTTGGGATTGCGTTGGTCGCCCGGCTGCTTGGGAACCCAAACTCGGCCACCTTCGCCCCGGGCTGACTCGGACATCAGCCGCAGCTTGTCTTCACCAGGAATCGAGGTTGGGTGGACTTGAATGAATTCGCCGTTGGCGTAATAGGCGCCTTGCTGATAGAGAGACGATTGCGATGAACCGGTGCAGACGACCGAGTTGGTGGACTTACCGAAAATGGCACCTATCCCGCCGGTGGCTATGATGATGGCCTCCGCCGGAAAAGTGCGAACCGCCATTGAGCGCAAGTCCATGGCACAAATCCCGCGGCAGATGCGCTGTTTATCCAAAACAGCCGAGAGAAATTCCCAGCCTTCGTATTTAGTAACCTTACCTTCCGACTCGTAGCGGCGTACCTGCTCATCGAGCGCATACAAAAGCTGCTGGCCGGTGGTGGCGCCAGCAAAAGCGGTGCGATTGTAGAGCGTGCCGCCAAAGCGGCGAAAATCGAGCAACCCTTCGGGCGTACGGTTGAACGGCACCCCCATGCGATCCAGCAGGTCGATGATGCCGGGAGCCGCGTCGCACATCTGTTTGACAGGAGGCTGATTAGCGAGAAAATCGCCGCCGTAAATGGTGTCATCGAAGTGCTGCCAGGTCGAATCACCTTCTCCCTTGAGATTCTTGGCCGCGTTAATTCCACCTTGCGCGCACACCGAATGCGAACGCTTGACCGGAACGATAGAAAATAAATCCACGTGACCGCCCGTTTCGGCGATCTTGATGGCTGCCGCCAGGCCCGCCAGTCCACCCCCCACCACGATGATTTTCGGATTAAAGGAAGCCATAAGAATCCAATCTAGTATTCCCGCGCGCTACTCGATGGTGAACGAATCGCCGCTGACTGTATCGATCGGCTGTAGCGGCCTGGATAAGAATGCATACATGGTAGCCGCCCCGGTAATCGCAAAGGCCACCCCAATCACCAGGCAGACATACCCCAAGCGCCGCTGCGCCCGCTCGCCCGTAACGATGCCCCACTTCGCACAGAACAAATACAGCCCGTAAGCGAAGTGCCAGGAAGCCGCTAGGATTCCGATGGCATAAAAAGCCACGATCCATGGATTCTGAAATTCCAGCTGCACCTTGCCGAACGCCGCAGCCGGGTTGCTCAAGATGTGCACTCCCGCGAAGCGCAAGTGCCAGACGTGATAGCCCATGTAGAAGAAGGCGATGCCACCGGTCCAGCGCTGCGCTGTGTACATCCAGTTGTTCATCCAGGGATAATCGTCCACATTGGCCTGACCCCGGTACCAGATGTAGAAGCCGTAGAGCGCGTGATAAGCAATTGGAATCCAGATGCCTACCAGCTCCAGCACTTCTACGAAAGGGAATCCGGCCAGGAATGCTACCTGCCGGGTGTAGGCCGCCGGGCCCTGGGTCGCGACCAGGTTGGAAAAAAAGTGCTCAATCAGGAAAACGCCAACCGGGATGATCCCGGTAAGCGAATGCAGGCGGCGCCAGAAAAAGGAATGGCCTTGGCCGACGCGCAGCGGGGCAACTCCGCCTCGCACCGCCGCCGGAACCGGAGGACTGGCCGTCGATGCCACAGGGGCGCTCCTTATCAGTTCAGAGATGATAGCCGAACTTTTTATTATCTTGGCCGAGGAGAAGCGAAGTCAAGGCAAGTGACGGCCGGCTGCAAGCGTCCCTGTAATCAGTTGGTTAACATGGGGTCCGAGCTGCGCTTCACTCGGCTCCGGAACGTGCGGGGAAGCGTACGAGATGGCATGGAACATCAGATACGCCAAAGATCACAATCGGTACTGCTTGAAATCTGCTTCTCGATTTATCTGAGGACAAACCCGGCACACCCACGCTGAATCATCAGAAGGGCGGCGTCGACGGCTCCAGAACTCCAACCGTAGTCGGGACCCCGCTCGCGGCCAGTCCCGATCATAATTGGTCAATGACCTCGCGCATATCGCACCACTCCAGAAACTTGCGGAATGCCCGACCACGATGACTATATTGCGCTTTTTCTTCCGGGCTCAGCTCCGCGAACGCCTTTTCGATGGGAGGGAAGTAGAAGAGCGGATCGTACCCAAAACCCCCTGTCCCGCGTGGCGTGTCCAAAATGATGCCGGCAACTTCACCACGAAAGGTTGCCAGAGTTGACCCATTCCGTGCCGCAGCAATAACGCAAACAAACCGTCCTGTCCTTCGCTCGGGCGGAACTCCGTTTAATTCGCGCAACAGGCGCGCATTATTTTCTTCGTCGTCGCGGTTGCTTTCGGCTTTATGTGGTTCCTCGGCGGCATAGCGTGCAGAGTGGACGCCCGGTGCGCCGTTCAACGCATCAATCTCGATTCCCGAATCATCGGCAAGCACGACGTACCCTGGCACAGCCCGGCTGTAGAATTCGGCCTTCTTGCGAGCATTTGCCTCAAAGGTGGTCCCGTCCTCTACGACAGCAGGCAGGGAAGCAAAGTCCGGTAATCCTGAGACTTCAATGCCGTGAGGCTTGGCTGCGCCGGCGAAGTCGCGGAGTTTTCCTCGGTTCGAGGTTGCGATTAGGATGCGCTTCACGCTGCCGTCTCCAGATCCCAGTAAATGGCGAGCGCCAAGATGACGGTTAACGCAACCAGCGACACAATCCCGCCCAGTCTCCGGTCCCAAGTCCTCACGAACGCCACCTGAACGCGGTTCTCGCCAGCCGCAACAGGGATCATCATCTGTCCGGTCGTTTCCTGTGATTCGGCTGTGATCCGGTGACCATTCACTGCGACTTGCCATGCGGGGTAGTTGAATAAATGTAGTACCAGAACGGCAGGTTGGCTCACACCAACGATAAAGACTTTCGACTCGGTCGCCCAGCGCTCGATGTTTACACGCGTTCGTCCGCCGCCCTCGATCGCGACCTCGGGCGCTTCCTGCTTGGTCTCGTACGCGTCGGCGCCAGTGGGAACGTATTCGTCTGTACCTTCGTAACCGCGCCCCTCCTCGATGTTGTCATGCATTTCGGTAATGTCGGCTGCCGAATCCCACCAGGGTGGCTGCACCTTAAGCCAGACCCCGGCCAGCACGGCAATCATGAGCGCGCATACTGCGGTTCTCAGAATCCAGCGGCGCACTCCCATAGCGGTGAACAAGGCGAACCCCACGTTCAGGCACAGCAGCCATCGCCACGGCAATTGTACAAAGCGCAACTTGGGCAGGTGCTGCCAGAGCAAGAAAGTTGGGGACAACATCAGCACCCCGGACACGAGGGCCCAGGTAAGGGTGGTCCACCATAGCAGGCCGTGCTGCTTCCGCCAGCCCCGCGCCAAAAAGCCCAGCAGCAGCATGAGACCCATTTCGGCAACCGCAACCAGCGACACCAGAAGGTTGAAGCGGTTGTGATCGACATCAGGAAGGTTTGTAAACAGAAAATTGTCCTGCGGCCGGACACCCGGAGAGAGTACTTCGGCTAGGTTTACCCACTTCTCCTCGTAAGCAGCCGGCAGGACGAAGAAGGCCACTAGAGCTGTTCCCAACACCACTGCGGCAGCCCCGTACGCGAGGAACCTGGGCGAGCGCCGCACAATGGCGAGGGTGACCAAGAGCAGCGCAAGCGAATAGATGAGCATCACGGCTGCCGGCACATCGGCCAGCCAACCGGCGGCTACGATCAGAGCAAGCGGTACAATCGTTTTCTTGCCCTCTTTTTCCGACCTGAGAACGAACAATAAGAGCAGTGGAAGCAGGCAGCTAGCCAATAGTTCTGCGAAGGCGCTGCGCCAATAAACAATGACCAGATGATAAGGATTTACTGCGTACAGTGCAGCGGCAAACGTCGCATCGCGCCGCGGCAGAAACCGGTAGGCGAGAAAAAACATCGAGCAGCCCGCGGCCACCATGGCGATCCACACATAGGCCGCGGACACTAGCGCCCAGGGAAGCGCCAGACCAAGCAGCGCTCCTAAGAGCCATGATCCGGGTGGATAGAAGAGGAAACGAGCCTCACCAAAGCCGTAATGTGCCGCAGATGCCCATCGTGGATACACAATACCCTGTTTCCATTGGTCGACTACTTCCATCCAGGAATTGACGTGGAATTCGAAATCGTGTCCGGAGGGAAGACCGAAGAACAGCATGGGAACGAGAACGGCCAAAGCGGTGCCAGCAATCACAACCATTGGCTCGGGGAACGCGCTCCGAAATGAAACCGCCTGCGGGGGTGCTGCGGGATTTTCAGGCATCAGGTTGTCTGACAAGACGTACGGCTCCAGTTATTGTTGCGTGAGTGAGCGTCGCGAACAAGAGCATAGAGTAAACCCTGCACTCATCGGGTATTCGTGGGATACTGATAATGCAGCTGAACATAAACATGCCGTTTTCATTTCGCATCCGTATTTGCCTGGCCGCAGCGACTGTGACCGCAGCATTGGGCGCCGCTAGCCTTTCCGTCGCGGCTGCGGGGAATGCTAATTTTCCGCCCCTGGAGGCGTGGCAGACTGCCATCATTACCGGAGACAGTGTTGGATTGAAAATGCTATACAGCAACAATCCCGCCGCACAAGTCGAGACTACGCATGGGACCGCGCCTGCCGACGACGAGGTCTCATTTTGGAGTGGTCTCAAGGCGCGAAGCCTGAAGCTGGATGCGCTCGAGGAGACGTCCCCGCAGCCCGGCCTGGAGAAGGTAGTATTTCAAGCCGAAGTGACCGAACGTTTAACAAAGAAATCCGTGTTCATTTCCGAAGCCCAGCTTTGGCTGCAGCAAGGCGGGCAGTGGAGAATCGTTCAAGCCAAGCGAACAGAATTAACTCACCTCCAGCAACCGCTCAGCCTCTCAAAAAACATCTACCCGGCAGGTATAGACGCGAAGGCCGAGATCAAGGAGGCGCGCGAGCGCGCCAGCAGGGAACGCAAACGGGTGTTATTGGTCTTTGGCGCGAATTGGTGCTACGACTGTCATGTGCTCGACCTCGCATTTCAGCGCGCCGATTTGGCGCCTCTGCTGGCAGCAAATTACGAAGTGGTCCATGTGGATGTGGGTGAAGGCGATAAGAATCAGGACCTGATGCAGCTCTATCACGTACCCATGGCCAAGGGCATCCCTGCTCTGGCCATATTGGACGGTAGAGGCCAGTTGCTGTTCAGTCAGCAGAACGGCGAGTTCGAACGTGCCCGCGCTCTGACACCCGAGGAGCTGTCGGCGTTTCTGCGGAAATGGAAGCTGCCCCGCTCTTGACCAGAGCAATTCCCAACAGGCGGCAACGCCGACCCGTCGCTCAGCCCTCGCGAGTAGGATTCTAAGAAGTGTCGTTCTTAGAACAAATCCCAAGTCCGGTGTCCAGGGGGAAAAGCAAGGGGAGACGAGTGAACTAGATACAGGCGAAACCGGTATCGATGCGGGATGGGCCTTC
>JBPYDQ010000034.1:0-2933 GCA_051986135.1 Terriglobales bacterium
GCCGGCGTGCGTTACACCAAGGCCTTGAAAGCCAAACGCCGGAAGGCATCCCGCTGATGAGCCGGCAAGTCGGAGGGTAGACCAAAGCAAATGTTGAGTGATCAGGATTTCGCGGCATGGGCCAAGGGGGTGGGCCTTTCCGACGAAGCGTTATCCGTAGTCGCTCATGTTCGGTCTTCAAATCCCGCACGGCGCATAGGCGGCGGCCATTCGAACGTCACCGGGCGTTATCCCAGCAGAAAAATGGGAGTCACGATCCAGTTTGAGAGCCACCGCGTTGAGCTACCTACCGTATACGAACTGGAGCACGACGACCAGGTATTCGAGTATTACGACCAGGCTCCCTCGATTAAGCTCGATTATTGTTCGGCAGATGGGAAACGTCTTGGCGTCTCGCATACTGCCGACTTCTTTGTAATCCGAGCCGACCGTGCGGGGTGGGAAGAATGTAAGACCGAAGAAGACTTGATTCGGTTGTCGGAGCGGAACCCGAACCGGTACTGTCGCGGCGACGACGGATGGATCTGTCCACCCGGCCAAGAGTACGCTCAGCGCTTCGGTCTCTACTACCGGGTTCGATCTTCTGCTGAGATTAACTGGCTTTTCCAGCGCAACATTCAGTTTCTTGAAGACTACCTGAGAACCACTCTGGAAGTCAGCTCCCTTTCTCGGTGTCGGGTTCTCGCTCAGGTTGCAGCCCAGCCGGGGTGCTCGCTAGAAAATTTGTTCTGGGCAACGGATGGCGAGGTGAGCCGCGACGAAGTTTACGCTCTCATCGCAGCCGGTGACATTTTTGTCGATCTCCAATCGGTCTTGCTTCTAGAACCGGAAAAGGTCAGCCTCTGGTTGGAGAAGTCGCTGCGGCCGGATGGTGTACAAGCGGGACCGCTCGCTGCCCACCCGTGCTGCGGCGCAGAGATTACCACCCCGCAGATCCAGTATCGTCTCTTGCTTGCGAGCGAGGCCGACCTGGCTGAGGCCACCCGCCGGTTTCACATCGTTTCACGGAAGCTTCGGGGCGAGCACCACGATCCCGTACCGTGTCGGACCTTACGGCGTTGGATAGCGGCTTATCGGGCTGCGCAGATCGAACTCGGGAGTGGCTATTTGGGTCTGCTGCCCAAGCCGAATCACGGCAACCCCACGAATAAGCTCCCGGAACAAGCAAGGTTCTTGATGATGGAGTTCATTGATAAGGACTTTGAGACTCTGAAGCAGAAAACCATGTATGCGACGTGGTCGGTGCTCAAACTAGCCTGCGACCGCGAGCAGATCTCCGCTCCGAGCTATAAGACTTTCACCCTTGCTGTTCATCGTCGTGCGGGTGCTGAGCAGGTCCAAAAACGGCGAGGCCACCGCGCCGCTTATCCCTATCAGCCGTTCTATTGGGAGTTGGAACAAGGTACGCCGCGCCATGGAGACCGACCCTTCGAGGTAGCCCACATCGACCATACGCAGGCAGATGTCTGGGCGGTTTGCTCGCAGACTGGGCACATCCTGGGACGTCCCTGGATTTCGCTTTTGACCGACGCCTTTTCTCGTCGCATCCTCGCTGTGCACCTCACATTTGACCCTCCCAGTTATCGTTCCTGCATGATGATCCTGCGCGAGTGCGTGCGGCGACATTCTCGCCTGCCTGAGATCCTCGTAGTTGACGGAGGCAAAGAGTTCGACAGCATCTATTTCGAAACATTGTTGGCACGATGTGAAGTTACGAAAAAAACGAGGCCGCCCGCCAAAGCCCGCTTCGGTTCCATCTGCGAACGCATTTTCGGAACCACGAACCAACGGTTTCTTCATAATCTGGAGGGCAACACGCAAGTCGTGCAGAGCACCCGCCAGATCACCAAGAGCGTGGATCCGCGCAACCATGCCGCCTGGCCGCTGAAAGAGTTACACCGCAGACTGTGCGAGTATGCCTACGAGATTTACGACACAATCCATCACCCGGCGTTAGGACAGAGCCCGCGAGAAGCTTTCAACGCGGCAATTACCCAGACCGGCAGTCGTTTTCACCGCCAGATCACCTACGATCGGGATTTCCTCATCCTGACGCTGCCCACGACCCGAAAGGGCACCGCCAAGGTTACGGCGGGACGAGGCATGAAGGTCAACAATCTTTATTATTGGTCGGAACATTTCCGCAATCCCACTTGGGAGACCCGCCAAGTTCCCATTCGCTATGACCCCTTTGATGTCGGCGCTGCCTATGCGTTCGTAGATGGGCAGTGGGTCGAGTGCCATTCCGAATACTATTCGGCTCTCCACGGCCATTCGGAACGTGAGGTCCACTTAGCGAGCGAGGAGTTGCGAAAGCGCCATAAGAACCATTCTGGACAGTTCATGATCACAGCGAGAAAGCTCGCTGAATTTCTGGAGTCGGTCGAAATAGAAGAAGCGCTGCTGATCCAGAGGTTGAGTGACCTCGAAGCCCGGTCACTTCAGACTCAGCCGGGGCCATCCACAAACGTTGCGGATCAAGACTGTGATCGTCACCAAGAATCTCCAGCAGCGATGGATATGCAACCACCTGCCGATCCGCCGGCCTCTTTTCCCATCTACGGAGAGATATGATGCGGCTCGACAGCATCGCGACGATGGCTCCTCACCTGATTGAACGCCTAGAACATTTCCGGAACTTCACGATGGCACACCCTCGGCTGGTCGAGGCGCGCGATAAACTTGCCGATGCGATCGACGGTGCAGCACCCGGCTCGCTCGTGCTCGTGCTAGGGCCGACTGGAGTTGGCAAGACAACTCTGCGGATGAAAGTTGAAAATCTTCTGACACAACAGATGGCTCCGGCCCCGGCCGCCGATCCTGGGAGGCTTCCCTTCGTTAGCACAGAGGTCGTCCCACCAGATGCGGGCCAGTTCCGTTGGCGGGATTACTTCAGCCGTTTGCTGGCAGCCATGAATGAGCCTCTCATCGAT
>JBPYDQ010000035.1:0-2528 GCA_051986135.1 Terriglobales bacterium
TGCTTCAGTCGGCCGAGCACGGTGCCTTTCTTCTGGCGCGCTTCCAGGTTCTCCGGGTCGAACCGGAGCGCCTCCTCATACTGCTCAAGCGCGAAGGCGAACTCCCCCATGCTCAACAGCGCCTTTCCCGCCGACAACCGCGCTTCGAGCTGAAGCACGCGTGTCGGCGCTTCCCCGGCGAAAACCAGAATATCCGCCACGCGTCCGCTCTTCTGGGCAACCCGGACACCGCTCTCCCATTTTTCCTGTGCAGTCCAGAACTCGTTTATGTCGCCCACCCGGAGGCGTTTCCAGCTAGGTGGTTCCAGATTTGGCAGCAGATGGTAGACCGGGCTGACCTTGCGGCCATACCAGGACTCGAGTGTGGAAACAGCGAAGTCGCTGACTCTCTGGCGGTCAGCGGCTAGCTGATCGCGATCCGGCGCACCATCCTTGATGTGGTACCGGACTGCCCGGTCGACGTACACGTCGAATGGCAGATGATCGCGTTTTCCTTGAATCTGGATCACTCCGCGGGGCCGCAGTGCGTGTCGAACGCCCAGTTCGTACCAGACGTTCGGATTGTCGATGGAAAGGTCGACCACCACCAGATCCGCAAGCAGGAGTTCCTGAAACATGTCGGTCCGGATGTCGCCTGCCCGCAACTCCTCATCAGCGCGAAACACCTCGAGCCCGGCGCTCTCGAGTGCGGGCTTGATCAGGTCAGTGTAAACAAGATTAAAGTCGATGCCTTCCTTGACACCGTATGGCATCGCGACAAATGCATGAACGCCCAATTTCTGCCCCCGTCAACTGTTTCATCGCCCTCATCTGGTCTACGGGCGACCTAGCACTCCGGCCGCCAGCTGGATCAGGTGCTCTTGGCGGCATCGCCCTTTTGCCTCGAATCCGGGCTTCCTTTTTGAGGAGCGGCGGTCTCCGGCGCCCCCTGTGGTGGTTGGCGTTGTTGCTGAGGCAGCTGTTGCGACCATTGAGCGACCCACGCGCCATTTTCAACCGCTAAAGTCTCCTCGCAGCGACGAATGAACGAGTCGCGGTCCGCTTTGTCCGAGTCCGTCTTGCCGCTGTCCAGCCACTGATCCTTGAGCAGCTGTAACCTTATTGCGGTAGTCTGATACAACCCGATCATTGATCCGTAGCGTTGGTTTTTGACATAAGCGGTCACTGACGTCGTCACAGTCGCCAGCAGCGCGACCCAGAGTGAGAGGGAATGTATCGCCGAAACAGCGCCAAACACCGCGCTCACGGCCGCTGCCGTCATTGAGACGTATTGCCAGAAATCGGCTTTCTTCTGGAGTCTGCCTCCCGAACCGGAGTAATACTCGATCTGATCGTCGACCCGGTCGCGGATATAGTCCGCTACCGTCATCTGCCCTGGTGCTTGCCGGTCCATCTTGCCCGGACGCAGTTCGATTCCAGCCAGTTCCTTCAGGATGCTTTCTGCCCGTTGTGTAAGTGTGGCCGACCGGTTCGGGTCATCGAACGGCGTAACTGATGCACAGTAAAGATAGACCGAACTTTTCAACGCTTCCGCTGCCGCACGGCATCTGACCCAGATTTTGTCACCGCTTCCAGATGACGCCTTTGTGGCCGCGAGGCCGGCAAGCGCCACCACGACAGACGCAATTACACCCAGTACCTTAGATATGTAGGAAGTTGAATCTGGCGCCATGCGCTGCGCCACTGTCCCGATCACCGCGCCCGTGATTCCGAGCCATAAGCTGATCCTGGTGAACGTCTCGAGCTGTGACTTATGAAACGCGGATGTCGCGGCGCACTGGCGGTACAGGCTCCAGGCTCCATTCACGCCGGTGGGGGCTGCGGTAGCCATAGAATGCTCCAGGGCCGACAGTCTATCATCGCCTCGCTGGCGCCCTCAATCCGGGAATCGGAACGGCAGTGCCCAATCATTGACGAAACAGAAGATGATCTGCAGCTATTGTGATCTCGATTGCAGCGTTGTATGCCATCGAGCAGGAAATGTGCGGCCGGCCACCGGACCGAAGACTGAGAACGATGGGACTTCGTACGGAACAGGCGATTTTCGGCTCTGGGCCGGCGCCTCATCCGAATTAGGCGCGGGTTCCAAAAAGAAACGAGAAAAGATCGTGTAATGTGTTACGTGCATGGAGATTGGCCCATGCGAATTTTGCAGAATGAAGCAGCGCGATTCGGACCTTGCTAGCATTCCTCTCCAAGATTATTGTGTTGCAATGGAACGACGCGTTTTCATTTCAGCAATAACGGGACTCGCGCTGGCCGGAATGGCGTCTCGAATGGACGGCAACGACAAGAATATGCGAGGGCCTATCATCGTTGGCGCTGGACGCCGGATCGACGCCCCTGATACCAGCGTCGCTCGCTTCCCGCCTCAAAACGTGCCGAAAGTCCGCAACAAAATCCAACAGCTGCTTGCCGGCCAAAAGCCGCTCGCAATTGTGAGCGCCGCTGCCTGTGGAGCCGACCTTCTGCTGCTTGATGTTGCCGGCGAGATTCACGTCCGTCGTTACGTGTTGTTGCCTTCAGAA
>JBPYDQ010000036.1:0-2975 GCA_051986135.1 Terriglobales bacterium
ACTTCTTTTTCTTCATCGCTGAGCAAGTTCGCCAGTACATGGCCGAGATGGGTTTCAGCACGGTCGATCAGATGGTCGGTCGGGTCGACATGCTTGAGTTCGACACCGCGGTTGCTCGTTGGAAAGATCACTGGAAGGCCCGCGGAATCGACCTCTCCTCCATTCTTTACAATCCGCCTGTGCCTTCGCGGGTTGCCCGTCGCTGTGTGCACCCGCAGAATCACGGTCTCGAAGGCGCGCTGGATCATCAACTGGTTGAGCATTCACTGGATGCTCTGCTCAGCCTGAATTCCGTTGAGCTGAATCTACCAGTCCGTAACACGCATCGCTCGGTTGGCACCATGCTGAGCGGCGAGATCGCGCGCAGATATGGTTCGGCCGGACTTCCCGACGGCACCATCCGCATCCACCTTTCCGGTTCCGCAGGCCAGAGTTTTGCCGCGTTTCTGGCGAAAGGCGTAACCCTGACGTTGGAAGGCGAAGCCAACGATTATGTAGGCAAGGGCCTGTCTGGCGGCCGGATCGTTGTCTATCCACCACGCGGATCAAGGTTTGCTCCCGAACAGAATATGGTTATCGGCAACGTTGCCCTTTATGGCGCGACGAGCGGCGAAGCGTTCTTCAACGGTATGGCGGGCGAGCGCTTTGCCGTTCGGAATTCCGGAGCAACAGCGGTGGTAGAGGGTGTGGGCGATCACGGCTGTGAATATATGACCAACGGCTTGGTCGTCGTGCTCGGTTCCTGTGGCCGCAACTTCGCCGCTGGGATGAGCGGCGGGATCGCATACGTCTTCGATGAACGCGGAGACTTCACTGAAAACCGCTGCAACCTGGAATCGGTCGACCTCGAACCTCTGTTGGAACCGCAGGATGCACAACTGGTTCTCGATCTCGTCAGGCGGCACACGGAACTGACCGGCAGCCCACGCGCCAAATGGATTCTTGAAAACCGGAACGAAGCGCTCTTGCGGTTCATCAAAGTCTTTCCGCACGAATACAAGCGTGTCCTGGGAGTCGCCAGAGTCGAGCAGGCCTACATTCCGGGCGAATCGGTTGGGGTTCTGGCCAGCGCGGAGCAGGTGCAACATGGGTAAGACCACCGGTTTCATGGATTACTCCCGTGAACTGGCTGCGCGCAGGCCTGTGCTCGAGCGCGTCAACGACTGGTTCGAGATCTATCAGGATTTCCCGGAAGAGCAATTGCGCAAGCAGGGCGCTCGCTGCATGGATTGTGGCGTCCCCTTCTGCCAGACGGGATGTCCGGTGAACAACCTCATCCCCGACTGGAACGATCAAGTCTATCGCGGCCAATGGAAAGAGGCTGTTCGTCAGCTGCATGCCACCAACAACTTTCCCGAGTTTACCGGCCGAATCTGTCCGGCGCCCTGCGAGGCCTCCTGCGTTCTGGGCATCACTGAGCCTCCAGTCACGATCAAGCAAAACGAAAAGAACATCGTCGAACGTGGCTTCCTCGAGGGATGGGTTCAACCCGTCATTCCCAAAAACCGTACTGGCAAAACCGTGGCCATTGTCGGATCAGGTCCGGCAGGACTCGCGGCGGCCCAGCAGCTTTGCCGGGCTGGTCACGCGGTCACGGTTTATGAGAAGGCCGATCGCATCGGCGGATTGCTTCGTTACGGCATTCCAGAGTTCAAGCTGGAGAAGCACATCATCGACCGTCGCCTTGAGCAGATGACAGCTGAAGGCGTGAAGTTCGTCACCAATGCTCACGTCGGGGTAAATGTTGGCGTTGAAGATCTGCGACATAACTGCGACGCGATTGTGCTTGCCGGAGGCTCGGAACACCCGCGCGATCTGAACATTCCCGGCCGTGAATTGCAGGGAATTCACTTTGCCATGGAATTCCTTCCGCAGCAGAACAAGCGATGCCACGGCGATACCCTTGATCCGGCCATTGAAATTCTCGCCACGGGCAGGCGTGTTGTCATCATCGGTGGAGGCGACACCGGTGCCGATTGTCTTGGTACCTGTCACCGGCAGAAGCCGATCTCCCTTCACCAGTTCGAAATCATGCCCAAGCCCCCGGAGCAGCGCGCTCCCGAGACTCCCTGGCCTCTTTGGCCGACGCAGCTGCGTATTGAGGCAGCTCATGAGGAAGGCGGCATTCGGGACTGGAGTATCGCCACCACCCGCTTCACCGGAGACGAGACCGGAAATGTGAACCAGCTTCACGCCGTGCGAGTTGGTCCGCCCCCGAAATTCGATCCGGTTGCAGGCACCGAATTCACGATCGATGCCGATCTCGTTCTGATCGCCATGGGCTTCCTCGGCCCCGTCCGCAGTGGCATGATCGAGCAGCTGGGCGTTCGGTTGGATAACCGCGGCAACGTGGCGACCGATGAGAATTACATGTCATCGGTTCCGGGCGTTTTTGCCGCGGGAGACATGCGACGCGGCCAGTCTCTTGTCGTTTGGGCGATTTCCGAAGGCCGCAAGGCTGCGGCTTGCGTGGATCAATACCTGAAGCAGCTCAGCATTCAAGCGCGCGTCGAACCAGCGCAGACCTATCCCAAAGCTATTCGGATCGCGTAGCCGCCTGCACTTGCTCGAATAATTCCGGCAGTCGCCGCGCATCCTGAGAAGAATTTCCAAAGCGCGCGGACTCATACACGTTGGTAAAGTGCTCCACCGGAACACGAAGCCGGAGGGTTTGGATCTTGCAGGCGAATTCCTGCGGCGTCTCGGCCTCACTCTTGCCAATTCCTTCTCGCGCCAGTACGCGCGTCATGCGTTGATACCAGATGGCAGCAGCCTGCTCTGGTGAACGTTCCGGATGTGACCCGAGCCAGTTCTCATGGAGAAATCGTGCCATCCGGCCGAGATTGGCAAGCCAGGCTAGCGCCAGAACCAATCCCCCTCCGATGAGCATCCATCGGCGAGGCGCATTCTCGACCCGCTCCTGGCTGCGCCGCGCCCATGTCAGCATCGACGCATAATGCTGACGGGCCCACAGG
>JBPYDQ010000037.1:0-7767 GCA_051986135.1 Terriglobales bacterium
GCGCAGAGACCGGCTTTGCATCAAATGCTGACAAGGGCCGGTGAGTTCCTCGACATCGGCACTGGCGTCGGATGGCTGGCGATCGAGGCGGCGCAGGCCTGGCCCGCGCTGAAGATAGTTGGCATTGACATCTGGGAGCCATCATTGCAGCTTGCGCGCGCCAACATCATTGCAAGCGGCATGCAAGAGCGCGTCGCTCTGCGTACGCAGAGCATCGTCGATCTCGACGATAGGGAAGCGTTCACGGTCGTTTGGTATCCGGCGCCATTCCTTCCCCTGGAGATCGCGCCTGCGGCGATGGAGAACGTCTATCGCGCGCTCGTCCCAGGCGGCTGGCTCGTGTTCGGCATGTATCCACCGCAGCCCGATCCGCTCGGCGAAGCGTTGAGGGCTCTTCGGACCGTGCGCCGCGGTGGCTCTCTGTGGAAGGTGCCTGAGGTCGAGGAACGGCTGCGTAGGCTCGGTTTCGAGGAGGTGGAGACGTTCGCCGGATCAGTCTCGGCTCTGGTGGTCGGCCGCAAGCCTGTTGGTGGCGAATTCCAAAATCGGCCTGAATTCGGGGAGCTTTTGAGATTTTGATACGATGCCGGCGTGCACGACATCCTCATCGTTCTCCTTCATTCGATCGTCACCATTGTTCGGCTTTTAAAACCGGGTGGCCTTCGTGCCGTCGTCGCGGAATGGCACTCACTCGGCATCAACTGCTCATCCTGAATCGCAGTCGGAAGCGAGCTCCCAACCTGCGCGTTTCCGATGGCCTTATCGCCGGTTTATGCACCCTTCTCATGCACCCAGCTCGCATGCTGCGCTGCGGTATTGTCCTAAAGCCATCGACGCTGCTGCATTTCCATCAAGTACGGACCAAAGGAAAGTACCCCATGCTGTTTTCATCCCAGCGCGGAGGTCGGCCTGGTCCGAAGGGGCCGGCCCAAGAATTGATCGATGCCGTCGTTGCAATGAAACGACGTAACCCTAGCTGGGGTTGTCCGCGAATTGCTCAGCAAATCACCTTGGCCTTCGGTGCGGACATCGACAAGGACGTGGTGCGCCGGATTCCTGGAAAATATTACGGGCTAGCGTCCGGATCTGGCGTTCCGTCTTGGCTCACCTTTCTCGGTCAGGCTAAGGACAGTTTGTGGAGCATCGCCCTGTTTTGTTGTGAATCGCTGAGCCTGCGAATGCATTGATGGGTGCTGGTGGTTGCGTTTTCCTCGAAGAGTCCGACACTTGAATTCAGCAGCCAACGGCGCTAAAGTTTTTGCCTCAATGAACGTCGTGAGACTCCTGTCTGGCCTGCTGCTGATCTGTACGCTGCCGCTGTACGCCTCCGATTGCGCTGATCTTAGGTCTCAGACATCGGAAATGGCCTGTTGCCAGTCAGGATCCTGCCCAAAACATTCATCCCACGGTAATAGCCACGACTGTTGTACACAGATGCCCAACTTCCGCGCGCCCTTGGACAAGCCAGCAGCTGGATTCAGCTCTTCACGGCCAGGCTCGAGTTGGGCGGGAGTTACGGCGGCTACAGCAGTGAGCAATGATTCTTCATTGGATAACGTGCTAACGACCGAGTTTTTCGCTAGCTGCAATTCTCCCCCCGATCGACGACCACTACCTCTCCGCATCTGATTTCCGCCCCCCACTCTATCAGTCTGCCAACGCTTGAACATTGGCGTGCAAGGCAACTGATCTCGCCGATGTGTGTGCTCTATGTGACGCTCTCGCATCCTAGAGCTCAATTTGTGCGCCCGCGTCATTCCAAGCTATAGGCAAATGAGACGAATCCTCGTTGGCTGCGAGCTAGAAAGGTAAATCTCAAGTGACAACATTTACGGTGTTGATAGCCAACTGCTACGAGCCTTTTCGCCTAGTAGTGCGTGCGATGCTGCAACGGCGGGAAGATCTCCGGGTCATCAGCGAAGCCTCAGATGGGTTGGACGCTGTTCGGATGGCGCAAGAACTGCAACCGGATCTAATTCTTCTGGATATCGCTCTGCCGCGCTTAAATGGGATTCAAGCTGCTAGAGGGCTGCGCGTTCTCGTTCCTAGGGCAAAAATCCTGTTCCTGTGCGAAGAAACTGATTCGGCCGTCATAAAAGAGGGGTTTCGGTCAGGCGGGTTGGGCTACGTTCGTCAATCAAATGCCCAAAGAGAACTACTGCATGCCATCGAAGCAGTTTTGAACGGAAAGCAATTTGTGGGCAGCGGTCTGGTGCATGACTTTGATGACGGCACGACAGATGAACGTCCTCCACGTCGGCACGAGATGCTCATCTATTCGGATGATACCGTTCTTTTAGAGAGCCTTACCCGTTTTATCGCCGCCGCTCTGAATGCCGGCAACCCAGCGATGGTTTTGGTGACCGAGTCACATCAGGATAGGCTTCTTCAGAAATTGGGTGCGGCACGTGTGGATATTGATTCCGCCGTTAGACGGGGGACGTACGTTGCCGAGGCCGCACCCCACCCAGTTCGATTTATAGAGACCGTAGAGCATCTGATGCGAGCTTCCGCCGAAGCAGGTAAGAAACAACCCTGTGTTGCGATTTGTGGCAATTGCGCGGCCCGCTTATGGGCCGAGGGCAAGGCGGAGGAAGCGATTCGGCTCGAACAGATAAGCAATAAACTAATCAAAACGCATCAGGTAAGTATACTCTGCGCATATCCATCGCCTCACCGTCTGAAAGACGACGGCATCTTTGAGAGCATCTGTGCGGAACACTTAACCCTTTGCTTCGCATAAACGCTGTCACCGTCGGTGTCTGGTACAGCCCGCGAAAGTGCTTCTGCCAGCGGTACGAGGCAAAGCTTATCGGCGACCCATGCCCGCCAGCAATTGTTTTATTTCGGCCGAGTCGAGAGAATTTGCCGTTACTGCTCAGCGATCACGTCGATCTGATCGTTTGCGTCATGAGGTTTGTCCGGACTCTGCGCGGCAGCGTTAGTGCCATTATAGGGTCCCGAAGGAGAATTTCCTTCTCATAGTGCCTGCCCTGCCTTGTCAGGCGACTTTCAAACCGACGGCGTGGACGAGTTCAACCAGGGCCTGAACGACAGCAGTGTGTATCGGCGATGCGGGGCGTTCGGTTTTTCTTTTGCAAATGACTGGTCTGCGGCAAAGGGCTGCAGGACGCCGGCAGTCGGTGGAGCGTAGACTTTTTCATAGAGCTTCAGGAAAACTAGGCAAATCTGGTAGCACGCACTTCTTGGGTTGCTCCAAAGTTGCTCCAACAAAAACAAAGTGTCACGATCTCACTTAGTCCCGAACCATCTGGATCGCAAATCTAAACCGTTTCCGTGGTGTCGCTTACGATCCAGATGAGGACCTACCTCTGCGAAATCGGTACTCCCCCAGGAGCCTTAGACTTCTCCGCATCCGACTTGCGAGCCCCCGCGAGGATGTTCACGGCGTCATTGTTGTTCTCGCTGCAGTCGTATTCAAATAGCGGCCCTTGGACTGAACTCAACGGGACGATGGCGGTCCAGGGTTTTGTCCAAGTCGTAGGATCATCCACGGTAAACGAGTATTCGATCGTTTCCTTGTCGATGCGCTTGAACCGTTCAGTGATTTTCAAGGTGTTAGGATTGGCGTTGCGATAGACATTCTCCGGCCTGAAATTGGTGCTTTCGACAACCAGCGTATCCCCCTCCCAATGTCCTCGCCCATCGGCGTGCCACTGGTGGATGCCGGCTCCGGCATGAGGCGTGCCATCCAGCGGAATGACGCGCAATTCGCTCCCGACCTCCTTTTCAATGGCTACAGCGTTATGGCTCTGGATGATGAGAAAATTGCTGTTGTATCCCGTCGGAAGGATTGGCGGTCCGCCACCCTGGGTGACGCAAGACGTGCCAAGGCCCAAATCCCTGGCCGTATCCGCGTGCACCGCTCCCTGATAGTTCTCGCCAGCTGCTGGGACGACGTAGTAATCAAAGTTAGCCCTTTGCTTCGGCCTAGCCTTCGCTTCCGCAGTCAATGGCGGAATCCTGCCGTCCGGGGGATCCACGACCAGTGATGTCCGATTGTTGGGGCGGATGCCGTTCTGCCAAGGGCTCAGCCCGTAGGTTTTGAAATCATAATCGGCGGACTCGGGGTCATTCTCTGCGTCGCCGGTGCCGCCAGCGCCGTCGAACTCATGCTTGATGCCTGCATCGAAGAGGTCCTGGGTTTCTTTGTCAGTCAAGAACTCCCGGTTCCCGTATTTGGCCGGTCGTTCAAATGGAGTAACGCTCAGACTCGTCCAGTATCCTTGCAGATCAGGCTGGCCGTCGGGCAATCGGGGCATGGCCCAAACCTTTGTGCTAGCTGAATTGTTATCCGACTTGACCGCAGTTTTCGCCTGGCCTTTATTGGAAGCAGCCGAGGACTGCGCACGGAGCACATGCGGCGTAGACAGAGAGGCTGTCATTAGCAAAGCCAGAGCGTTTGACGAAACCCAGAGACGATTCATCTGATCCTCCTCTGGTGAATATGTTGGCTGTTGGCCCGTAGATTTTAATTAAGCGAAGCACAGACCGTGCAGGCGAGTCAAGGTTTTGCTTTGTGTAGATTACCGGAAAGGGCGCGGTAGCGGGCAACAACGAGTTCCCGCAGTCCCTTTATATTTACTAGGCACCTATCCGTCCGCCCCCGCATTCGGCTTGGCAATCCCCGCTCCGGGATGAACTATCGAGTCAGCATACGGATTAGATCGCGCGTTTCTTTCGGGACACGTGGCGACCCGGCTGTCCATGGCGAACCTTCCAGCTGCCGTACCAACGGAAACCGCGGCGATGCCGATCGATCCCGACCAGGCTCGCTTGACACCACCAAATCGCTCGCATAACTTCTGGTATAACCTCGGCAGCAGCGAAGTCGGAGTGCTTGGGGGTGAGTCACGTTTTGGTTGTCATTGCCCCAAGAGGTATAAAGATGCTTAATGTGCGTTGGAACTGCCTCGTTGGTTTCGCTGGATTGCTGTTGCTTTCCTCGTATGCGTCATCGCAAACGCGCGAGCCGAATAAACCTATCCGCGCGGATGAAGGTAAAACAGTGGTCGAGCAACTCTCCAAGAACGGAAGCGGAGGGCCCGCTCCGCGTCGCGACATAACCGGGTTTTGGGCAGGGCCTGCCAGTCCGAAAGAGAATCCCGTGCCTGCCATGACGGAGTGGGGGGAGGCGCAGTTTCGTACGCATAAAAGCCATTCACAGTATTCCGAAGCAGAATCCAATGATCCCATGAAGTATTGCGATCCCCTAGGCTTTCCCCGCGACATGATTTATCAGACAAGGGGCATCGCCTTCGCTCCGATGCCGGGCAGAATGATCCAGCTATCGCAGTTCAATCGAGTATGGCGGGATATCTGGACCGACGGTCGTTCACTCCCGAAAAACGTGGGTGGCCGATCTGCAAATACATCCGATCCGCGCTGGTACGGCTACTCGATTGGGCACTGGGAAGGAGACTACACCTTGGTAGTGGACACGACAGGGAGCGATGAAAGGAGCTGGCTCGACACCGCGGGCCATCCGCACAGCATCGATATGCACGTACAGGAGCGGTACACCCGTGTGGATCATAACTCCCTCGAGGTGTCGATAACAGTTGATGACCCGAAAGCCTATACGAAGCGATTCGTGATCGCTACTTCGCATTTGAAGTGGATTCCAAATCAGGAAGTGCCCGAGGAGATCTGCGTGCCCTCGCTGATGCAGGAATATTTGAACGTCATCGGCAATCCCGCCAGCGATGGCTCGGATAAATAGTCAGAAAATGCAGCGAAAATCCAGAACAGCATTCTTGGCGTTGAATTTCCAAGCGCCTCGTGCGGACGGGATGGATGAGCAAGCGCGAGCTGTGTTGCGGTTGCGGAGGTAGGAATGAACAGCAGGGTACTAGCAGTCGTGGGAGGCGTTCTGGCCGTTTGTGGCTCCGCGCTCGCACACCACGGAAGTGCTGCGTATTCGAACAGCGTGATTGCGATGAAGGATGTGACGGTCACGAGATTTGCCTGGAATAACCCTCATTGCGTTGTGATGTTTGACGCCAAGGACGACAAGGGCAACGTTGCACATTGGGCCGCTGAAATTGGCAGTCCACCAGCGGTAACTGTGCTGGGTTGGACGAGGAACTCTCTGCAGCCGGGGGACGTGGTCAGCGTCTATCTTTGGCCGGCCAAATCAGGCAGGCCAGTCGGTCGTCTTAATCGGGTCGTTTTTCCCGATGGGAAGGTACTAAGAGATAGTCAACTCGGCGGAGGCGGAGATAAGGAGTGAGCAATTCATACCTGCTGGAGATCTTTGGGCTCGTCGTAGTTTCGCCGGAGGGAGTAAACGGAACCGAAAATCTCCTTCGCAACCAGTAGCGAGGGGGCCGTTTCAGTCCGTGCAAGCGATATGTCTAATTCCACTTTATCGGTTTGCAAATGCGTTTCCGCGGCTTCGGCCATTTCACTGGCATTCATAATGTCGTCGGCGTTCCCAAGCGTGACGCAGGCCCAAAACAAGGCCGCCAGTAGCAACGATGCCGCCAAGAACCAGGCGGCGCCCGTCGAGCGTGTTCTACTCGATGGCTGGGGCGCCCCTGTAAAGGATGCATTAAAGTCAGGTGAGAAGCCTGGGCCTGCTCCGCGTCGCGATATCTCCGGGACCTGGGAGCCGGCGCGAGGGCCAGGCGACGGGATTCAGGCTTTCGGGCCGCGTGATATGCCGTCTGACGGAGCCCCTGGGCATGACCCACCTTACAGCGCATTCGGATTGCAAACTTATCATGTCCATAAGCCCCTGGAGGGCGAGGAACGGGTTCTCGAATCGCTCAGCAATGATCCGAGGAACATCTGTGACCCAATCGGATTCCCGCGCGCCAATTTTTATCAACTGCGGCATACACAGATCATGCAGGACGATCATAAAGTGGTCATCCTATATGAATTTGAAAGGAGATGGCGGGTGATCTGGATTGACGGGCGTGAACTCCCCAAGGAAATTCCACAGCCTCGTTACTATGGATATTCGGTGGGCAAGTGGGTGGACGACACAACCCTAGTGGTGGACACGATCGGAATCGAGGGCGAACCAAAGATGTGGCTCGACGAAGCCGGCCGCCCGGCGAGCGACGCCATGCACGTGGAAGAAAGAGTCCATCGCGTTGACCGCAATAATCTGGAGGTGACGGTGACCATCGACGACCCGAAGATGTACACCAAGCCCTGGGTCGCTATGAACAAGTTTCCGATGCGCCTGCAAACGCCTGATTACGATGTTGTGGAAATGATGTGCATACCATCGGAAGAGGCTCAGTATTACAAGGACTACGGCGATTCTGCGAGCGGCGTCGAGAGCAAACAAGGCAAGTAGGGGCTTTATAAGCCGAGCAACGGTGACGATCGAATGAACGAGAACGATGAGGATGTCGTGCATGCCGGCATCGTATAAAAATCTCAAAAACTCCCGGAGTGCAGGCCGATTTTGGAATTCGCCACCGACAGGTTTGAGTGCCGAGGATGAAAGCTTTCTGTCAGTTCTGATTCGGGGCCGCAAGCAATTTCTGGCCCGTGCTCGTCATCGTGACTGATTTTGCGCTCCCGATGTGACTGCCGTCCCGGGCGCCAGAGGCTTCGACGGTGATGACGTCACCCGGTTTCAGTGAGTTCCGGGTCCAGCCATTCCTCAGCAGCGTGTTGGGACTGTTCATCTCGAAGCCCCAATTGGTCACTGTGCCGTCGTCATTTTTAATATCGAGGTAGAACCAGGCGTGAGGATTGGTCCACTCGAATTTTGTGACCGTTCCA
>JBPYDQ010000038.1:0-2810 GCA_051986135.1 Terriglobales bacterium
C
The DNA here is from genome assembly GCA_051986135.1 of Terriglobales bacterium. Classification (GTDB taxonomy): domain Bacteria; phylum Acidobacteriota; class Terriglobia; order Terriglobales; family Acidobacteriaceae; genus Gp1-AA122. The sequence goes on from JBPYDQ010000038.1 coordinate 2, forward strand.
TCGGAAGTGATATCGAGCTCAAATGGCAGCGCAATGGTGCCGGAGTGCGCATCGCTTTTCCAGAAGCAGTACGCAATCAGGCTTCTGGTAGTTACGCAGTTAGCCTGCGTATTTCTACGACAACGCCCCGCACGAAACAATCAGGCATCTAGATCGGCGCGCAGATTCAGCGAAGCAGCAGTTGGAGCTTTTTCCTCGCCGACTCCGACAAAATCGCAGGTGAAACATCAATACGGCCTTTCTGTGCTTGGACGCGCCCGCGACATGATTGCGAGCTACTACGCCAATTCGCCCGATTCGGCGGCATGAATCGGTGAGATCCCGGGAAGTGGCGGGCACTTTGCGATGCAAAGGGGGAGTTTTACGCTTATCTCGGCTGAAGGCCTTAAATATGACGTGTCCTTTGAAAACAAAGAACCGAAAGTGGCATGTTTAAGCGCAGTGCGACAGGAGCGGTCTGGCTACCGTGGCGGGTTCCGGCGGCAGGGCTTGGCCAGATGAATCGTTCGGTGTATTTTTTTGTCATGATGCGCATGCCCTTTTCGAGCATTCTTACCTCCGCGGTCCTGATCGCCGTGACTGCTCCGCTGTTTGCCCAATCGCCGGTTAAGCCTAAACCCGAGGAAACGGAAGTGTGGGAGCCTGTGCCCAAGGTTGTGACTCCGGGAGCGACCTGCGGAGCCGCGCCATCAGATGCGATTGTGCTATTTGACGGAAAGAACCTGGACGAATGGGTGACCGTCAAGGACAAGTCACCGGCCAAGTGGGAGGTATCGGACGGGGTGATGACCGTGAACAAGGTCGGGGGAAATATCGAAACCAAGCGAAGCTTCACCAACTACCAGTTGCACATCGAATGGAAAGTTCCGACCGACATCACCGGCAGTGGCCAGGCGCGGGGTAACAGCGGCGTCTTTCTGGCTTCTACCGGACTGGGCGATGACGGGTATGAGCTGCAGGTGCTCGATTCTTATGAGAACAAGACGTATGTGAACGGTATGGCGGGCAGTCTTTATAAGCAGGCGATTCCGCTCGCGAATCCTACCCGAAAACCCGGAGAGTGGCAGAGCTACGATGTAGTGTGGACTGCGCCGACGTTCAATTCTGACGGGTCATTGAAGACTCCGGCGTATGCAACGGTTTTCTTCAATGGCGTGTTGGTGGAGAATCACTTCGAATTGAAGGGGCAAACGCTGTATATCGGCAAGCCCTTTTATAAGGCTTACACAAGCGCTCCAATCAAGCTCCAGGCACACGGAGATAAGAGTGAGCCAATCAGTTTTCGCAATATCTGGGTGCGGGAACTCGACTAGGTTCGGGTGTACAAGCAGGTTGTGGAATGGAACGTCGTTGGCCAGGGATTCAGATTGTGGGGATTCTCTTTGGATGTGGTGATTCTGAGATGGCTCCGTGGGGCAACTGTCGGCGAAATCGTTGGATTGCTGACCTTAACCTTCCGAGCGATCTTCCGTTCCAAATGAGCAACGGTTTTACATTGAATTAACCATTGTTTGTTCAAAGGTCAACCGACATGCAACCGCTCACGAGTCTATTGCTCGACAAAACGCAGCCGTTGAAGGCTCGAATCAATGCTGCCGAAGCTTTATCGAAAGAATCACAGGACTCTGACGCGTGGAGAGCTTTGTTTTCAGTCATCGATGCGGAGGACGAGGAGGTTGCCCTGCGCTGTGCAGCAATACGCTTTTTGCCGGAGTGGGGTCGAGAACTAAATTCTGCGCATCCCCTTACTGCGTTTGCTGCCATTGGATACCTAACGCGAGCGTATCTAAACCGAGAAGTGAGGAACACAGCAATCGCGACCTTGGAGAATATAGGGCCAGTCACGGGTGAGCCCGAGGTGATGCTGTTGGCCCAGTTGGCTGCGTTGCGCGGCACTGCTTCCGACGAATATGTCGCGGCAGCGCTGAACTCGGTTACGGGCGAGCTGAAAGAGCTGCTGTCCTCGCAGATGCGCATCATGCGGGGTGAGGACGAATTTCAACGGGGCTATTCGGTCGTAAACCTGCCGCAAAATTGGGGACGAGACCCACGAGTTCTGGAGTTTCTGAAGGAAGAACTTCAGCGGGGTAATGAACAACGGCGCAGGGACGCAGTGCACGGCCTCTGTGTGCTAAGAGAGTTGGACTCCGCGCTGCAGGCCGTAGATGACCCATCGCCAATGGTGCGCTCCCATTTGGCCGGGATGCTCGGTTCTTATCGGGAAGAGCTGGGCGTAGAAGTCTTGCAACGGCTGCTTGACGATAACGATCCTGGAGTTGCCAAAGAAGCAAAGGCTGCGCTACGGCGAGTCGGGAAACTGGAGACCCCAAAGCCAGCGGAGCAGACCCAACGCAATTCGATGTGGGGGCGCTTGCTTGCTGAAATCAGTCGCTTACGCCTTGCCGATCCAGAGGTCGCAGTTAGTGTGCCCGACGCAAAGGTAATTTCGGTCTGGTTGGGTGAGCAAGGAGCGACCGAGGAGGAACTCGCGGCTGTCGAGCAGAGGCTGGGGACCAGTTTGCCACCTGAATACCGAGCATTCCTGCTTGAATCCAACGGATTCGAACAGTTGAGTCCTTTCATCTGGAGGCTGTACGGGACCGACGAAATCGCCTGGTTCCGCATCCGCAATCAGGACTGGATTGACGCCTTTCAAATTGGAGGTGATATCTCCGCGGAGGAACACTTGTTGAGCCGGGGGGAAACGAGGTTGGCTTCAGGGCCGCATATTTATCATCGTGCCTGCAGATCAGCGAGGTGGGCGACTGTGCTGTGGTCCTGCTAAGTCCGGAGGTCGTCACCGCTGCTG
>JBPYDQ010000039.1:0-3718 GCA_051986135.1 Terriglobales bacterium
GCGTAGAGATGCAACGCATCGCGCTCGTTGAGGCTGAAGTTGACGTAGATCGGCATCAACTGGTCGAGTGTCGCCAGTGTCGTCGGCCCGTTGGCACCCACCAGATTGCCGGGATCGACCTGCCGCGCGCCGATTCTTCCCGAGAAGGGAGCGGTGACCTTGGTGTAGTTGAGATTGATCTTCGCGAGCTGCACCTGGGCTTTTGCTTGGTCACGCTGGCTCAGCTGTTTTTCGACACTCGATACAGCTGTAGCGTTTTCCTTGATCAGCTGCTGTTGACGCTCGTACTCGGTCTGCGCCTGCTTCAAAGCCGCTTCGTTCAATTCCAGTTGCTGCTCGTACTGTTGTGGGTCGATCACAAAGAGAACCTGACCGGCTTCCACAAAGGAGCCATCCTGAAAACCTACCGATTGGAGGTAGCCGCTGACGCGTGCGACCAGGTTCACGGTTTTTGACGGAGCGACCGTGCCAGTCAGATCAAGATACTCGGTGACGGGCCTCCTCACGGGCTGACTGACCGTCACAACCGGCAACGGGTGGTTAGCTACGGGCGGTTTTCTGCAGCCCACTAGGAGTAGCAGAAAGAACGAGACTCGTTTCATGGCAGTTGCGTTGCCGGGAGATGATGTTCCGCCTCAAGCATCGCGCCCCAATTCGTCCGGCGCTCCATTTCGGCTTTGACCTCGTCGGAAATCACGTCACGGCTATTGCGCATTTCCCACCCGCCGCCGAGCGCCCTATAAATCGAAATCAATCCAAGCGCCACGTTGCCCTGTGCGCTGGCAAGGGCGTCCTCGGAAGTCAACTGCGCCTGTTCGGTGGTGAGAACCGTTGTGTACGTTGTCTCGCCGGCTTTGTATTGAATCATCGAAAGCTCGCTCGAGCGCCGCGCCGATGCCCTGGCATCCATTAATTTCGCAAGCGCTTGCTGCTGCGTGGAGAACACCGACAAGCCGTTCTCGACTTCCTGCTGCGCAGTCAGAACAACGCTTTGGTAGTTCAAGATCGCCGCCTGGAACTGGGCGTCCTGCACGCGGACCTGGTTGATCAGCCGGCCATAGTTGAACACCGGCCAGACGAAGGATGCGCCGGCTTGCAAGGTCTTGCCTTGCCACATAAACATATCGGAAAGGTTGTTGGTACCCACATTGTTCGAGGAAAGCCCGAACGCCCCGGACAGCGAGAATGCTGGGTACATGTTCGCCTTGGCGACTCCGATGAGGGCGCACTCCGACGCGGCGTTTAGCCCGGCCTCACGCACATCGGGCCGACGCCGCAACAGGTCGCGGGGAATCCCCACCGTAACTTGATTCGGTGCAACGGGTATGCTGCCTGGCCCTTTCAGATACTCATTGATCTTGTCGGGCGGCTCGCCCAAATAAACAGCTAGCGCGTTCTTGGCTTGGTTCAGCGAATCCTGCAGCGGCGGGATCTGCGCAGCAGTTTGCGAGAGCAGAGTAGCTGCCTGCCGAACATCGAGTTCGCTGGTCTCACCGTACTTGAATTGCACCGACGCGACCCGATAACTCTCCCTTTGCGCTTCTAGATTTTTCTCCGCCACTCGGATGCGCTCCTCAGCAGTGCGAATGTTGACGTAAGTGCTCGCCACGTCGGCGATCAAAGTCACCAGGGCATCGTCGTAAGCCGCAACGGTGCTGAGGAACGTGGCCCGGTCTGATTGAATCGTGCGCCGGTATTTCCCCCAAAAATCGGCCTCCCAGGAAGCCGCAAAAAGGAGTTGGGAGGTCGTGAATTCCGATGGCCCTCTGGTAGCCGACAATTGGTTGTAGTAGTTCAATCCTCCGGAGATCGCCTGCTGCTGCGGAAAAAGATTGCCGATGGATTGGTTGAGTTGTGCGCGAGCCTGCACCACCCGCACGCCGGCACTCTGAAGTGACGGGTTGTTCCGCCACGCGACCTCGATTAATTGGTTGAGTACCGGATCATTCAAGCTGTGCCACCAGTACGCATCGGCCAGTTCCTCGGACTGACCAGTCGACCATTGCGTGGCGACCTTCGTCTTCGGTGCATGATAGTCTGGCCCCAGCATGCACGAGGCCAGGAACATGCTTGCAAGAAACATAAGCATGCTCCTTAGCCAGTTCCGGATTTTGTGCGACCGCATAATACCCACCTTCAGCTCCAAGGAGAACACGTGGAATGGCCGCCGGTCTGCTGCCAGGCCGCGGGGTTCGAGCGATGTTTTCACGGGTTTGCCATCGGAACCTTGACGAACCTCGAAGTGCTCGGTTTTTCTGTCCTCGCCTTTGCGGATAATGTTAACGGTTTCTTCCCAACTGTTTTGCGAAAGGGCTCGCTTGTTGCGCGCTATGGATTCTTTGAGGTCAGCGATGCGAGTCTGAGGTTCCGGCATGTTTGTACCTTGCGCGCAGGCGTGGGTGCTTGGGACTCGTTCTGGGGCAGTTCTTGCAAGGTAAAGGGCGAAATCTCCAGGTACTGCACGCCGATCTTAGGAATGTGCTGCGCCTTCTGGAGTTGTTTGGCGAGCAGCGCCTGATCGATTCTGGTTTCCGTGAGCGTCAGGACGGCAACCGAGTCGGTCCCTGCGGTTTGTGAAAAGGCAGGAGCGCAACAAGCCACCAGAAGAACAATAGCGAGGAAGGATTTAGTCATTCCAACTTTCCGGTCGTCGCTGAATGCTGAAGGGGCAGAGCGATGCCCTTCGGATGTCTCGCGAATGTCGGAGACTTTTCTTCTGCCGGAATGTATACCTTTTGCGCGGAACAGTGTCAACCGGGGCGATGCCGGTGGGTCGCCGGGCGCAAGAACGGGCTCTTCTGGGCCATGGGAATAAATCCGTTGTGACCCGAATTTCCTGCTTGTATACTGCGGCACGCCGCGGAAAGAACGCGTAATTGAAGCCGCCAGCCAGCGCAAAGTCGCTGCCGCGGATACACGCCTCTACTCCCCTGAGATTTTGCGTGTGCGATTCAATTCGCAGTGGAGTTCTTCATGCCATTGAGAGAGCTTATACTGCCCGCAGCCCTGTCGTTGTTCCTGCTGTTTGCCTGCATCACGGCCGCGGCCGATGCGCCGGCCAATGTTGCCGGTACTTGGAACATCAAAGTGAGCGGCGAGGCGGGAAGCGCAAACCAAACGATTGAATTGAAACAAGATGGGGGAAAGATCAGTGGCACTTTCAAGGGTCCGCGCCAGTCTGGCCCGGTCGAAGGCACGGTCGACGGAAACAATATCCAGTTTCATGTGAGGACCCGGGTTCCCCTGGACTATACGGGGACGGTCGATGGCGACACGATGAAGGGAACGATGTCGGGGCACGGAAAGACCGGCGACTGGACCGCAGCGCGCACGAAGTAAGCCATTCGAGTCCGGGTGCGATGCACATCCGTTAGGCAATTAGCGAAGCCTGGGCTCAATGAAGAAGCAAGGAGGAATCATGAAGCAGGAGATAGTTCTGATTGGAACGCTGGGCCTGTGTCTCGTTGCGTTTGCTCCACCAGGGTCACCGGCTCAAACTCAGGGGAGCGCGACGCCCCCGCCAGCAGAGAAGTTAGACAAGCTGGAAGCGTTGTCCAAGCAGCTCAATCTGACGCCGGACCAAAAGGAAAAACTTCTTCCGATCCTGAAAGCCGAAGCTCCGAAGATGCAGGCTATCAAAGACAACACATCGCTGACAGGAATGCAGAAGCTGCAACAGATTAGGGCTCTTCATGAACAGACAGAACCTCAGGTGAAG
>JBPYDQ010000040.1:0-3506 GCA_051986135.1 Terriglobales bacterium
CGCGTAGCCGATCTGCCAAGCGTGTCCATCGCTAAGCCGTCAAAACCGGCCGAGAACATCACAAGCTGAGCAATGTTCAAATCCGGTAGAGCTGCAAAAAGCAGTCGAGTTCTGCAACACAATCCCCCCGAAGGCGGGCATCACCGGGTAACCACGGTATCTCCGCCAGGAGCCGACATTCCTTATTTAATTCAATCACCTCGTCGGCGCACAACCAACGAGGGTGGGATGGCTAATCCGAGAGCCTTCGCGTGGACCACATCCATGTCATCGGTGAAAGCCACTTGCGCGGCGTGTTCTCTCCGTATGCTACTTATTGCAATCAAAACTGCCCGCGTCGCATTCGGGCGAGCGATCCAACGATCCGGTGAGATCGCCGCAATGCCAATCCGGGGTAAACTACGTCATCAATACGCCCGGATATGATTTTCGGAAAGGACATTTCATGGCTACAGTCTTCATCAGCTATCGAAGAGAAACGGCCGCTGGCGAGGCCAGAGCCTTGTTTAATGACCTTGTCACGCGGTGGGGCGAAGGGTCCGTATTCATGGACGTGGATAGCATCGCTCTGGGCCGCGACTTCCGCAGCGCATTGCAAGATATGCTGAGATCCTGCGACCTCATGCTGGTGTTGATTGACAAGGATTGGGCGGGGATTGAAGACGAAGGCGGTCGAGCCCGACTTGCGGATCCCGGCGATTACGTCCGCATAGAGATCGAAACAGCACTCAAGCGCGCAATAGCAGTCACGCCCGTTCTTATTAAAGGGGCACATATGCCCGCGGCCGAAAAACTACCTGGAGAAATCAGGGGGTTGGTCTATCGACAAGGGTATGAAATCACTCATAGCAGGTGGGAATCGGACGTCCAAGAAATGATTAGGAGGTTGGGTCTCAATTTTCCTGAACCAGGCGGACCAATCTCAATCGGACAGGGTAAGAGCCATTCTTCGGTTCTCAGGGCGGGTGCAGGCCCGTCTACGTTAATTATAACGACCTTAGCGCTGCTCATAATCGGTGGGGTCTACGCCTTCGTTCAATGGCTATACGTGGCTCCGGAAGTGAAGACCTCCTATTGGACCTCGTGGATGGATCAGGCTGAATACCAACAGGAATTCAATAAGCAGATTAAAAATGGCTCGTACCCTAATCAGATCGAGGCAAAGTTAGTCGAAAACGTAGTTAAGTATCGAGGCCATTTCGAGTTATATCCATCGGCAAACTTTCAATTTTACTCGCGGCATTCATTGAATGATGACGAGTTTAGTGCAGCGGATGCTGAGTATATCCAAAAAGGATTCAAGCGGATATACCAGCAACCGATCATGGTCGGCTCCCGTGCCTTCAATCAAGGAACGTGGACAAAACCTTAGCGATTAGACGGCAAATCGCCCAGAAATGGCTCTGGATTCTAAATTTAGCCTGGCCGCTGCTGCCAATAGTGCATCATGAGTGGTAGTGTCTAGAGTTTTTCCCACATTTAGTTGGGCTGAGCGGCGCCCGTTGCTGGCTTACGCGGTGATGGCTCCTCTTATCTGCTGGTCGTTCAGCAGCTCGATATTCAGTCGACCATGCGGTGCCGGCGATGTGGCGCAGCCTGGCCGCTGCCAGGTTTAAGCGCGGATTGGCCGTCCGGGAATGCGCCGACGACGCGGGTGCGTCGCCTAATCTCGCGCAGGATGCGTTCCAGTGGATTATTAACTGGTATGAGATCCTCGGTGCCGCTGTTCCGCTGCGATCCTCAAAATCGTGGCGTATGGTGCGACCATCGGGACAGAGGCACCGGGAGCACGAAGGTGCGGGCAGGAGCAGATTTCTGGCCGATTTGTCGCCCCCCCATCCATTCGCAAGACCCACCGAACCGATAGCTCATCTTGCTCGTACGCGTGAGGAAGGTGCTTGCGAGGAATCAGGCCAAGCGATCGATACTTCAAGCCCGAGCACCGGCATTCGGCGGCTTCGGATTTAGCCTTGGAAAGACACGCATCGCTTGGCGCAAGACGAATTCCTGATCGGTGGATGGGACGGTCGCCTCGTCGGTCCCGTCGGTAAACCTGCGGCCGATGTGTTCGCCAAGTGCCCGGTAAGCCTCGAACTGCTCTTCAGAGAAGAGCTGCTCAATGGTTGATTCTTGGGGAAACGCGTGGTTCCTCGCTTTGTAGGCGACGACGTAATCGTTCTCGTCCCCGCTCATCGAGGATTTCACGTAGACCAACACTCCTCGCTGCCGCGCACCGCCTGAGGAAAGAGGCGGGTAGTCGATCAGTCCGAGTGCGACGTGCGGACCAGGCGACGGGTCGTGCCCTCCTGAGGCGATGTCCTGCGAAACGACTCGCGAGCGGTCGCCAATCCGCTGCCAGTTCATGACTATCCGGGTGCCAAGATCGATCCGCGCAAAGCGCTGTAGCTGGATCAGCGATGACGAAGTGTAGTTGGGGTCAGCCTCGGCATCGACGGCCACGATAAGAGAACATCGCCTCCGAAGGAGCTCATAGATTCCCAGGTTCTCGATATGCCCACCGTCGGTCAGGAAGAGGAAGCCAGCCCATCGAGGGTCGTCGGGCTTCCGATCTGTGATGGCTGCTCCAGACTTGAAGAATGCTTCTGCAAGAAGGTGCGTCGGACCGGCCGATCCGCGCCACCATCGCACGAACGCATTCGCCTGTGCGTACCTGACGATATCCAACGGATGGCGTATCCAGCGCCCAAGTCGCACGTTCAACAATGCGATCGTCGCCGATAACGGGCGCATTGATGCCATCCCCATGTTCGGAGCGGCCGCCGCTCCTGAGATGGCCATGGCCGTCCCGACGTTAAGCCCGTCGGTGGCTTCTTCCGCAAGGCGCGTATCGACATAGCCGGTTGCTTCGCTGCCCACATAGCGTTTGCTGAAAATGAAGAAATCGGCGTTACGGCCGCGTCGGTTGGCGAACCTGGAGCCCGGAAGGTTCAGCGCAGCGTTGATCAGGTGATACGGCGAGGCCCGGGGCACGATGTCCGAGAGCTTAAAGCGGTCGGCCCCTTCCAGAACTCCGTCTTCACCGTTCCGCCGGATGAGAAAGGCGCTGCCCAACCGATCACGATAAAGTTGGTGAAGCGAGTTCGAATTCACGTTCAGCAGCGGCCACGTTACGAATAGCACTACGGCTATCAGTACATAAACCACCCCGGGCAGGATTGCGCCCGAGATGTGCATCCCGTGATTGAATAGAGAAACGAGGAATGCAGGAGAGTGATCGTCCCAAGTTGTTCCTCCCCAAGCGAGGCATCCGGTCGGCGAGGGCTTGGAACACGTGGTGACGCCGATCGCCCAATACGCGAGCTGCATCAGGATCACCCACAACAGTACCGGTACGATCGAGGCCACGAGTACCAGAACCACCCTGCTAGTCCATTTCGAAACGGCGTCTGAAATCGAATCTGTCGCGGCCGTCACGGCCTTCTGCGCGATTTGTCGGATAAACGGAAGGATCGCCAGCACGATCGGCGTAACAACTCCGACGACCC